>JAYTNO010000232.1:0-2653 GCA_043748275.1 Flavobacterium sp.
CGTCAATTTGTTGGATACGAGTTAGATAAGAAATATTTTGATTTATGCGTTGAAAGAATAGAACACACACAGAAAATTATAGCAGAAAAAAAATAGTTGGCCATAAAACGTCTTCTTGTACTTACCGTTACAATAACTCAACTACACTCCATATTATATTTCTTTCTTTTTTTCTGCACTTTTATAAATGCCAAGATTTTATGTTTCATTTATCAAATATCATTATTCTATAATGACATGTGTTCCATTAGTATCCAAGGCAAACAATACTGGGTAATCCAAATTTGTGTATTTATGCATATTGTCTACAGAATCAATTGTTATACATAATCCTTTTCGCAAATTGCTATTGGGATACGCGTCTTTGACTAATTTGGCAAACCGTTCCAAATGATTTTCACCTAATTGTTTAACACCTAGAATGATGTCCTTTTCAACTTTACCCTCAATTAATAGCAACTCGTTTTTAACTTCATTGTAGAATAGAATGTCCGGTCGTGTCATTGTTCTTTCCACAATTATGTCATCTCCTTTTGTTATTATGTTTGTTAAAGCACAACCAGAATGATTTGAAAATATGCACTTGTAGTCCTTGGATATCAATTGTGAATATAAAATTGTTGATAATTTTTCAGTACTTCGTTTTTCTAGTGCAAAATATTTTGAAGGTAGCATTGGTTGTTTAATTATCATAACATTTTCGAAATTTACATTAGTACCATCAATCGCATACCAAAATTTACTCGTAGGTAATTTATCAAAGTACAACTGATTAATATTATGATTAACAATTTTTATCTCGCTTAATCGATCGAAATTGTGTATGATATTTACTAACCCAGAGAGTAATCCTACATTTGGGTCATGCGAAATTTTTCCCGAATTACTTGAAACACCCTTATCTAACTTACAACTAATCACATATTTGCTGTCACCATTATTTATAATTTCTACAGGCACATTTCCTTTTTTTGACGTAATACATTTTTTTGAATCGATCATGTCTTCAATTGTCAAAAACTCAATTATTGAGAATTTTGTTAGAAGATTTTCATAATCGACATCATCACTATGATAAGCGTCGATCCCCAGTGTTTTCATCATTCTCAAACCAAATATGGCAGTTTTAGATGGAATAATGTTACTCCATTTAGCATTGTAAAACATTACCATCTTTGCTTGTGATTCAGGATGCATTTTTTTGAAGACCAAAAATTTAGTTATCCTTTGATACACTGATGTATTTCGGCTGCTTTTATCACTCGTCTTTGTGCTTTCTAGAATACACAACGCATTACCAGCATTTGTATTATCATCTACCAATCCGTCGAATAGAATGTAATCAACACAACTGCTTTCTCCTTTGAATAGTTTAACAATTATGTTTATATGTGAGTTTACAGTTATCAACCACTCACCTGTGAAAGATGCTACTTCAATTACTGGTTCGATAAGATAATCAAAATTTTGTGATATCATCAAAACTTCTCTCGCCAAGAAACTTATTTCGTTTTTTGATGGAACTTCTTCGGTCAGAATGGTATAATATTTCATGGTTGGAATGTTTCTTGAATGCTACTTGTTGGAATGTTTCTTGAATGTTACTTGTTGGAATGTTTCTTGAATGTTACTTGTTGGCATGAAAATAAATAATTGAATCAATTTTTTGTAAAATATCAGGAAAAGTTATAGATTTTTACTTTTGTATCGAAATAGTTATGTTTCTTTTTAGAGATAAGTTTAAGAAACACTGGCGTGGCCAGTGAGAGTCCAA
This sequence comes from Flavobacterium sp., assembly GCA_043748275.1. Taxonomy (GTDB): domain Bacteria; phylum Bacteroidota; class Bacteroidia; order Flavobacteriales; family Flavobacteriaceae; genus Flavobacterium. The sequence goes on from JAYTNO010000232.1 coordinate 1,775, forward strand.
GCATAAATGCTCGAACTCTGTTGTTCTTGTCTATTATATATTTACATTTTTGATACAAATATATAATAATGATGAGTGTTACAAAATAATGAGAAACGATTACAAAAAAATGAGAGCATTATGGAGTAATTAAAATGGTCTAAACGGAGTTTAGAATTCTCTCTTAAGAGAGACCATTTTAATTACTGAATTATAGTTAGAAATTAATAAATCAATAAAAACGAGTATATTTTCAGTATTTACCGTTTTTTTAAGAACTTTTAAGATTTAACACTCATTTTTTATTAATTATCTTATTTAATCTTATTTTTTCGATACAAAAATTTAAGATGTTTTTTAAGATATTTTTTACACACAATTTTTTAGATCATTTAAGATTTATCTATTTTACATTTTTACATATTTACATTTTAATTTTTGATACAATTTTTTCATTTTTTATAATTTATTATTTAAGTTATAAAATTTTTCATTTCTTTTTTTTTAATCCTAATTTTTTTCCTAAATAACTCGGTAAGATATTTATAGAATTTTTATTCTGTAAATTTTGATACAATAACACTAATTTTATATTATATATATTTTTAAGCATTTATGGTAAGATATATTTATATCATTTATTATTTATAACTTGACTTTTATGTATTTATTTTTACTTCTTCTTGTATTTATTTCGCTCCATTATCGTAAGGAAAATCTTTACATCGTTTCTAATTACTAACTTGACTTTTATGTAGTTATTTTTACTTTTCATCACAATATTTCACCCGCATATAAGTAAATTAATTCTATATAGTTTTACTGTAATATAATATGAATAACGATAAACATGTCTTAATAGGTAAAACGAGTTCGAGCGAAAGCTTGGACTCTCACGGG
>JAYTNO010000233.1:0-2649 GCA_043748275.1 Flavobacterium sp.
GATTTAATGAATAAACCAGCAAAATCACTAACCAATTTATTCGCCAACCATATTGAAAAATCGCCTTTGCAAATCATTCAAGATAGGATTTTTCTTGAAGCCAAACGGATACTTTTAAATTCTGAAAAAAGTATAAAAGAAACCGCTTTTGAATTGGGTTTTGAAGATATTCAATCCTTTAGCCGGTTTTTCAAAAACAAACAAGGTGTTTCTCCTAAAGATTTTCGTGATAATAAATCTGTTCAATCTGAAATGTAATTTTGATAACCTTTAAGGTAAAATAGTCAATAGTTGATTTTCAATTAATTAGCAACTTTGTAGTACTAATGTAAAATACTACAGCTATGAAAAAAATTACTTTTTTACTTTTAATCACATTCGGATTAAATCAAGTTGCAAATTCTCAATGTAACAAAAGTGTTATTGCATTTGGAAATAACTCAAGCACTCCAATGTATAATGTTTTAGGAAATGTAAATGTGGTTTTAAATTCTCCAACTTCTGTTTCGGTTAGTTTATCATCTAATTTTAGTACTGCTGCTGGTCCAGATGTTAGAATCTTTTTGGTAGATAGAGGAACTTTGACAAATGCTCAATTAAAGATTCCAGCAATGTTTAATACTAGACCAAAAATTGAGATGGGAATGAATCCAACCAGTAATACCAATTACACTAAAACAATTCCTGCCGGAATGAATATTACTGATTTTGAAACTGTTTATTTCTTTTGTCAAGCATTTAGTCAATTTTGGGATTATGGAAGTTTTACTCCATTTACAGCTGCAGATTGTTCTTTACTAGGAACCAATGATTTTGAAAACAATAAACTGCAATTATACCCAAATCCTGGAACTAATGATTTAAACATAAAACTACAAGACAATACTACTAACTATAAAGTTGCTATATACAATACATTAGGAAGTTTGGTTTATGAAAGTAGTTATCAATCATCAAATACTAACAGTTCTATAAATATTAGCGAATTAAATTCAGGTATCTATTTTGTTCAAATTACAGATTCCGAAAATAGAATTTATCAAAAACGATTGATAAAAAAATAATTACATTTTGTTTTGTTTATAAGGAAAAGTGCAACTTCTATTAGGTTGCACTTTTTTATTTTTTTAGGATAATAGTTTTTAGAATTTTCATTATGCCAATTATTTTATATGTATAATATACATAAATGGCATTCTTTATGTTTTAAAAATATTGTCCTATTCCAAAGACAATTCCTTTACTACCATTTTGAGTAATTCCATAACCATAATCTAATCTAAATATGGCATTAAAAATAGTTTTATGTATTAGCCGCAATCCAATTCCAGGATAAACTCGCACATTTTTCTTATCAAAAAAGTCAGCAAAATTTTCACCTGGTCTTCGCCAAGTTCCAGCATCTATAAAAGCATTTCCTTGCAATACAAACCATTTTTTTTCATAAAGTGTTTTCCTGAATTCAGTATTCATTACAATAGTTCCTGTGCCACGATCAATAATGTTTCCAACGCCTCTAATATTCAAATTATTATCTACCGAAAATGGAGCAAATGGTGTAATATCATTTGTAGATAGACCCAATCGCAATCGGTTTGCCCAATTTCCATTACCTCCAACTCTTTTAAAATAAGATAAATCATTCCATCCAATAATAAAACTATTTTGAAATTCATTAGACGTTTTTACTACCTGAAAAAAAGTTGAATTTCGTATACCTTTTACCAAATAATAATCATATTTCAAATTGTCATATAAATAGTTTGATTTAAACAAATACTTATCAATTTTCAATTCAAGAGGAACATTCGGACTTGTTGCTCCATTTTGATAAGTATAATGTTCATTAAATATGGAGAATCCGAGTTTAAAGGAGTTTCTATAATTTATTCGATATACACCAAGTAGCTCAGCAGCGGTATTTATGTATTGATAGGTTGCTTTTGTTCCTTCAAAAAAAATGGGTTCTATACTTCCTAATTTATGAGAACTAACTTCAAGTCCTAATTTTGTACTAAATAAAAACGGAGACGAATAATTAAATCCAAATGACGAAACACCATTGTATTGATAAAAACCTCCAATAGTATTGTTTCTGCCTAAAAAATTATAATCATATAATCCTATTCGATAAGCAGTAGTAATATCGGTTGTCCATAAAGACAAATTTGGAATAATACTAAAATCTTCAACAATTGTGTATTCTACAACATAATTACCAGAGTTAGAATTTGTAACCTGGTAAGTCACTTTAGAAATTCCGTTCAAACGAGTTAACGCATCAACATCATTATTCAGCTTTAAACTGTCGAGATTGGCATTCACTTTCGATTGAATAAATTCGGTCATAAACTTTTTATTCATTCTTTTAGCACCTTTCCAATCTATTGTTTCAATGATTTTTGTTTGAGAATTCGATAGGAATGAAAATCCTAAAATGATAATTAAGATAATTTTTTTCATTTTTATATTTTAACAACATTTCAAATATCGCTACAATTTTTCACAATAATATCCATTATGTAAAATTGCTAACTATTAAGGTGAAATTGAAAATAGAATATGAAACATATCAACCGAATTTTGTTAAAATTTTAAAAATCAAATTATTATGAAAAACAAATTCTTATCATTAATGGCATTTGGAAT
>JAYTNO010000234.1:0-35378 GCA_043748275.1 Flavobacterium sp.
CTAGATGCAAAGCCAAAGCACGCAATACATAAATCCCTGTTTTTTCAAGCATTTTGTATGCTTCTTTACCAGCAACATTAAACTTAGGCAATTCTTTTACCTCTACATTTTCTGGATATTCTGCAGCATATTTTGAATCTTTGTCAACATATTGACCAAAGTGCCAAAACTCTTTCAAATCACCTTCTTTTTTGCCTTTTGCATGTTCTTTTCCAAAGGAAACATAACCACGTTGACCTCCAATTCCAGGAATTTCATAACTGTATTTTGTTTCTAATGGCAAAGAGAAGAAATTTCTAATTTCTCCATATAATTCTCCAACCAATTGGTCATCTAAAAAATGACCTTTAAGTGCTACGAAGCCAATGTCTTCAAAAGCTTTTCCGATTTCATTTACAAATTTTTGTTTACGTTTCGGGTCATCCGAAAGGAAATCACGCAAGTCAACACTAGGAATGTTTTGCATACTAAATATTTTTTGTTAATAACTTAAAGTTTGTTAACCCTTGTTAATACAAATGTAAATAATAATTTTAAATCTCAATTTCAAAAGTTATTAACAATTCAAAAAAAGCCAACATTTTAAGGTCATCCTGTTATTTTTTTATACTTTTGAACAGTTTTAACCACACTATTGTACAAACAATGAATTTTGAAAGAAAAAGCCTTACCGACAATCAATTACTAGATTTATATAAAAGGTTACTAAAACCAAGACTTATAGAAGAAAAAATGCTCATCTTGATTCGTCAAGGGAAAGTATCTAAATGGTTTTCAGGAATAGGACAGGAAGCTATATCTGTTGGAGTTACAGCCGTTTTAGACAAAGACGAATATATCCTACCTATGCACCGAAATCTTGGTGTTTTTACAGGAAGAGATATTCCTTTATATCGATTGTTTTCACAATGGCAAGGAAAAGCAAACGGATTTACTAAAGGTAGAGACCGTAGTTTTCACTTCGGGACACAACAGTACAAAATTATTGGAATGATTTCACATTTAGGTCCGCAATTAGGAGTTGCAGACGGAATTGCTTTGGCCAATAAACTAAAGAAAAACGGGAAGGTTACTGCTGTTTTTACTGGAGAAGGTGCTACAAGTGAAGGCGATTTTCATGAAGCCTTAAACATTGCATCAGTTTGGGACTTGCCTGTTTTATTTGTTATTGAGAATAATGGTTATGGATTATCAACTCCTACAAATGAGCAATATCGTTGTGAAAATTTGGCTGATAAAGGTGTAGGTTATGGTATGGAAAGTCATATTATTGATGGGAATAATATATTAGAAGTTTTTACAGAATTGACCGATATTGTTGCGTCGATGAAAGTAAGACCTCGTCCTGTTTTACTAGAATTTAAAACCTTCAGAATGAGAGGTCACGAGGAAGCTAGTGGTACTAAATATGTTCCTCAAGAACTGATGGATATGTGGGCAGAAAAAGATCCTGTAGATACTTATAAAAGATATTTAATCAAACAAAATATACTCACAGTTGCTCAAGATGAAGCTTGGAAAACAGAAATTAAGAAAGAAATTGACGATAACTTACTAATAGCAAATACTGAAGCAGAAATTGAAGCAAGCTATGAAGAAGAATTGAATGATGTCTATAAACCTTATGATTTTGAATTGGTTAATCATTCAGATGATTTTGAAAACATTCGATTTGTAGATGCAATTTCTCAAGGATTAAAACAATCTATGGAACGTCATGATAATTTAGTTATTATGGGACAAGATATCGCTGAATATGGTGGTGCATTCAAAATTACTGATGGATTTGTTGATCTTTTTGGAAAAGAAAGAGTTATCAATACTCCAATTTGTGAAAGTGCTGTAGTTTCTGCCGGAATGGGTTTATCTATAAATGGTTATAAAGCAATAGTAGAAATGCAATTTGCTGATTTTGTTTCTACTGGTTTTAATCCGATTGTAAATTATTTAGCAAAAGTGCATTATCGTTGGCAAGAGAAAGCCGATGTTGTGATACGTATGCCTTGTGGTGGTGGTACTCAAGCTGGACCTTTTCATTCACAAACAAACGAAGCTTGGTTTACAAAAACACCTGGGCTTAAAGTAGTTTATCCTGCATATCCTTATGATGCCAAAGGGTTATTAGCAACTTCTATAAACGATCCGAATCCTGTATTGTTTTTTGAACACAAACAATTATACCGAAGTGTCTATCAAGATGTTCCAAAAGAATATTATACTATTCCGTTAGGAAAAGCAGCTCTTTTGCGTGAAGGAACACAAGTTACCATTCTTGCTTTTGGTGCAGCGGTTCATTGGGCTTTGGAAACTTTAGATAAAAACACTCAAGTTTCTGCTGATGTAATAGATTTAAGAACTTTACAACCTTTAGATAAAGAAACTATTTATAAATCAGTAAAAAAGACAAATAAAGTAATTATACTTCAAGAAGATAGTTTGTTTGGAGGTATTGCTAGTGATATATCGGCAATGATTATGGAGGATTGTTTTGAATATTTAGATGGACCTGTAAAACGTGTGGCCAGTTTAGATAGTCCAATTCCTTTTACAAAAGCATTAGAAGATCAATATTTGGCCAAAGGCAGATTTGAAGATGTTTTGAAAGAATTATTACGATATTAAATAAAGAATATTTACTTGAATAAAATGGTGCTTTTTTAAGTACCATTTTTTTTATATAAAAAAAATCAAAAACTAAATTAATGTGAATTTCGCAATAAAATTTAATTAAAATTAACAATAAATTTTGTTTTTTAATAGTAACTTTACTATAGCGATTTTACTCTAATGTATTAATTTTAAGATTAATATAAAATATTAACTAATATAAGGGGAAGTAATTTAGATGCCTTAAATTATTATTTATTAACTGGAATTTTAATTTAAAACTATGTATTATGAAATCATTTGTTATGTTGCTAATTGTAATGGGTTTATTCTTTCCTTCTTATTCTCAAGTTAAAAAAGGAGAAGGTAAAGATGAAGGTTTGAAAATGGAAGAATTACCCGAAATTGTAATTAAAAGAGCCGGAAAAGATTTCTCTATTTATTTGCCAGATAAAAACATTGATAAAAATGTTCGACAAATGGAAGAAAAATTTATATCCTATGATCTTGGTAAAGATTATGAAGGATATGAAAACTATTTAGTTGTAATGGAACTACCAAAAAGTACTTTATCTGCAACTTATAATTCTGAAGGTAAACTTATTGATGTAGTTGAGAATTATGAAAACGTAAGACTACCCGCAAAAGTAATTTATGGTGTTTATAAAGCCTATCCAGATTGGAAAATTGTAAAAGATAAATTTCTTTACACACAAAAAGATGGAGATGTTATCAAAAAAGAATACAATCTTAAAATAAAAAAAGATAAACAAACAAAAAATTTAACCATAAATCCAGAAGGAACAATTCTTAAAGATTGATGTGATTAATTTAAAATAAATTATTAAAGCTTGAAATTAATTTTTTCAAGCTTTTTTTAATAAAGCTTTTATATTTATTTAATAAACTCGAAAATTTAAAATCGTTTTATAGAACAAGTTGCATTCAAAAAGTATTTATTAACACATTAATAATATTAAGATTTAATTAACAAATACACTTTTTAAAATGATTAATTTTATTATTGTATTACAACAAGTACAAACCTAAACAATTCTTTATTAATGTTTTATATGTAAATAGATTGAATGATTTTTTTTAATAAAAAGGGGAAGCAATTATAGACCTTATTGAATCATTTAACTATTTAAAATTCAATTTATTTATTAATTTAATAAAGAATATCATGAAAACATTAAGTATAATTTTAATCTTTCTGGGCATGTTAACTACTTCATATTCGCAAGAAGAAATCAAAAATGATTTAGAAAATGAAGTTCTAAAAATGGATGAGTTACCAGAAATTGTGATTAAAAGTGTTGGCAAAGATTTTTCTGTGTATTTGCCTGATAAAAATCCAGACAATAAAGTGAAAAATTTACAACAAAAGTTTATTGCTTACAATCTGGGAAAAGATTATGAAGGATATGAGAATTTTTTAGTTGTTATGGAATCCATTGATGGCTCGTTAACAGCTACTTATAACTCAAATGGAAAATTGACACGTGTAATTGAGAAATATCAAAACGTAAAACTACCAAGTAAAGTTATTTATGCTGTATATAAAGCTTATCCAGGTTGGCAATTAGTAAATGATAAGTTTTTGTATACTCAAGAAGATGGCGATATTATTAAAAAACAATATCAAATAAAGATTAAAAAAGATAATGAAACACGCAAATTAGTTATACATCCAAATGGAGATATTATTAAAGACCTTAACTAATAATTTGAAATTAATTATAACAAATAATAAAACAAAAAAGGATTTAGTATTAAAAATATTAAATCCTTTTTTAATTTATTTAATACTTTCCATTCAATAATTCGCCTCCAATAGTAGATTTAGTCTCCAATCCCAATTTTTTCATCATTTCAAAAGTGGTGCAAACTGCTGCAGATGTAACTGGAATGCCACATTCGGCTTGTATTAAATCAATTGCTTCTAAAGATGGCATTTGTACACAAGCAGACACTACAAGTACATCTACATCTGTCAAATCTAATTGTTTGTATATTTCTAACAAATTCATTGGGTTTTGAGCCGCAACTTCTAGATTGTCAGGTATTTCCAATGCAATACTTTCTTTAACTTTTATGCCTTGGTTTTCTATATAATCCACAACCATATCGGTTAATGGTCTCATATAAGGTGTGATAATCGAAATTTGTTTGGCACCAAGAACTTTCAAACCGTTGATTAAAGCGCCAGCTGATGTTACAATTGGAGTAGGGAAATCGTTGGCAATAGTTTCCTGATGCAAGTTTACTTCTGATACGCAATGATATCCTCTACCCATACTCATTATAGCAACCAAACAAGCATAACCCATAACATCAACGTGTGCATCTGATAATTCTTGAGCACATTTGAGACTCATTGCATCCATTGCTTCGAGTTCTTCTTTGGTTACTTTTTTCATTCGCATTCTACTTGAATGAAACGTAAATCGTTCTGGTAAAATGGTTTCTCTGGCTCTAAAAATGGCTGGAATTTCAGTTTCCATCGTTACATTTGATGATGGAACTATTTGTCCTATTCTGTATTTTTTCATTATTTTTATTTAACCGCAAAGACGCTAAGGTTTTCGCAAAGTTCGCAAAGTCTATATTCTATTCTCTTTTTTCTAATTTCTTAACTATATCTCCTTAACCGTATTTACAATTGTACAAATTCCCTCCACAGTAGCTTCAACCACATCACCATCATACAACCATTCTTGAGGATTTCTTCCAGCGCCAACGCCTGATGGTGTTCCTGTTGCAATAATGTCACCAGGTTCAAGTGTAAAAACGATGCTTAAATCTTCTATCAAATCATTGATATTAAAAAGCAAAAATTTAGTATTCGAGTTTTGCTTTTCAACGCCATTTACTTTTAGTGATAGGTTGATATTATGTGGGTTTGGAATTTCGTCTTTGGTAACTAAAATTGGTCCCATTGGTGCAAAAGTATCTTGTCCTTTTGAAACAATCCATTGTCCTTCACGACGACAATCACGTGCCGAGATATCATTGATTACCGTATACCCAAAAACATAATCCATTGCATCAGCTTTAGAAACATATTTTCCTTTTTTTCCAATAACGACTGCTAATTCAACTTCCCAATCGAGTTGTGAAGTTAGTTTGGTGTTTTTAATTATTTCTGTATTGGTTGCTGTAACTGTTGTTGGTGGTTTGGAGAAAATAATTGGTTTTTGAGGCAATTTTCCTGTTGTGTCCAATGTTCTTGCGCTTTCTGCAACGTGTTCGGTATAGTTTAATCCAATTCCGATTATGTTTTTTCTAGGTTTAGGAATAGGAGCAAGGAAGGTTACTTCATCAAATTCATAAGCAATTTCATCCATTAAACCTTGTTCAGTATCTGCAACCATATCATTGAGTTCTTCGACTAATTCATAACCCATATCAATCAATTCTAACATTGAAGAAGGTAATGGAAAATTGGATATTTCTCCAAAATCTTCCATATCTATGACTTGATTATTGTAGATAAAACCTAATCTTGGCTCTGAATCTTTTGTTTTGTAGGTAAGTAGTTTCATTTTATGCTGAATTTATTTCAGTATCTCTTTAATTGTCAAGAAGATACATTTTTATTTAAAATTTTGATTTTTGAATTTGATATTCTTATTGCAATTGATGACCATTATTTTCTTCTAATTCTCTTGATTGAAATAATCCCAATTTTTCGATTACTGGTAAATCATTGAATGAAAACAAACACGCTTCTTCTGAATCTGAAACATTATGATGTTCGTGCCAAGCCCAAGACGGAACGCAGAAAATATCTCGTTCTTTCCAATCCAATCGTTGTCCGTTTATGATTGAAAAACCTTTGCCTTTGGCGCATTGATACACAAACGAACCTGTATGTTTGTGCGCTTTTCCTTTAAATCCTGCTGGTAATAATTGCATTGATGCTCCCATTGTTTGCATCACGTGACCACCAGTTAACGGATTGGAATAATGCATTAATATACCGTCAAAACTATTAATTTCATTAACTTTTACTGCTTCAAGTAAAGCAGGATAAACCGTTTTCCAAGAATATTTAAACAAGGGAGAATAGGGTTTGTCCCAAACTTTATCTGCAGGAATTAAACCCGCACAACCATAAGTTATTGGAGAATAATTTACTGGGAAATCCAAGGATTGTTTGCCATCATAAACCGCATAATCATTTGCTTCCAAAGCATTGACTAAGGGAATATCTAAGCCGTCTTGCCAAATACACGTTTTACCGTTGGCATCAACGCCGTGTTCGTGCCAAGTAGAATTGGGTGTAATAACAAAATCGTTGACTTCAAATGTTATTTTGTTTCCGTCAACTACTGTATAACCACCTTCGCCTTCCATAATAAAACGCAAAGCCGATGCCTTGTGTCGATGAGCAGAAGTACTTTCTCCTGGACGAGTAACTTGAATACCAGTATACAACCAACCAACAGCTGCTGAAACGTCTTTTCGGTTGTCGTTTACCAAATATACCACACGTCTTCCTGCTTGTTCTGGAGTGACAAGTTCTGATGATTTTAAAACTAAGTTTCTTAAATCTTCATATTTCCAAAGCATCGGAACCGATGAGCTTCTTGGTTCCCAAGGTTCAATATCATTGGCAACCGTCCATAAAGCACCAGCGCCAAGAGCTTCTAATTCTTTGTAATAGGCGATTAACTCAGGAGAATCTTGAACTCTTGCGCGACCAATAACGTCGTCTGAATGTTTTGCTTCCATATTTTTTATATTAAAACCTGACAGGTTTCCAAAACCTGTCAGGTTTGAGTATCATTTTTTATTAAACTCCTCGTGATTATCAATAAATGTAATTTTTCGTGTTGGTGCAATATTTACGCGTAAATCAAAAATATCAAATCTATTATAATGCCCTAAAATGTCGTGCATTTGTTTGGGTTGTATGCATTTTTCTAAATCAATATCGGCATAAATCATTCCTTCATTATCAATTAAAGGCGTTCCTATAACTGCTCCATTTGGACCAATAAATCCAGAAAAAGCAGAGTTTTTTCGAGTTAAAAGTTCATCAATATTTGGTACATCTTCACGCAAGGCATCTTTTATATCTTGTGAAATTGTAGAACACGATACAATGGTAAATAATTTTCCTTCAAACGAATGGGCACAAGCGCGAATTTTTATGGCTTCTGCCATATCATAATCTGGTGGTGCAACAGGAAGCGAAATATAATTGGCAATGTGAATTAATTCGCCTTGAGAAAGTAAGGTGAATCGTGCCAAAGTGTTGGTATTTTCACCACAAGCCAAAGTTCCTATTGGACCAATTTCGGTATTGTATACTTTTAAAGAAGAACCATCACCGGATGACCAAGTTAATTTTTCAGCCCAAGTTGGGACTAACTTACGGTGTTTTCCCATAAGGATTCCATTATTGTCAATGATTAAATTGGTGTTATAAATTTCGCCAAAACTGGTACCACGTTCGTTGATTCCGATTACGATGTGAATGTTATTGTCTTTTGCGGCTTGGAATAATGGTTTCATAGCATCATCAGTAATAGCCACAGAATTTTTATACAATTGCTCATACCATTTACTACCTTGAATAGGAGTCATAATCCAATTCCAATACGGATAACCTGCCACAAATACTTCTGGAAAAGCGATAAGTTGTGCTCCGTTTTGACTGGCTTCTACGATGAAAGAAATGGCTTTTTCAATCGTTTTCTCGACATTTAGAAAAACAGGTGATGTTTGTACGGTTGCTGCTTTGAATTTTTTGAAATCCATTTATATGTATTAAGATTTTAGAATTAAGTACTAAGACAAAATTTTGAGATTTTATTTTTCATTTCTTCAGAAAAGGCTTGGGCTTTGATTGTATTTCTATCTTCTGCAATGGCTACATTTACGAGTGTTACTTCGCCTTCAAGGCAGGTTTTTCCAAGTTCGTCTTCAAATTTAAATCCGCAAATTATAGAAGAACTACCTAGTTGATTTACCCACAATTTTTTGGTAAGTATTTCACCTAATCGAGCTGCTTTTTTGAATTGTACTTTTAAATCAACAGTTGGAATTCCGTTGGTTTCGTGAATTTTAGAAAACGGTCTGTCAAGTGCTTCTTCAAACCAATCTTCAACTAAATCATTGAGCATTTCAAGAAAACGAGGATAGAATACAATTCCTGCATAATCAACGTGTTTGAATCGGATTTTTTCTTGTTTGGTGAATGGTTGGTTCATTTGATTAACGATTGAAGATTAACAATTTTTGATTTTAGAATTACATTAAAATTTCTCTACGCTTGCCTTCTTCCAAAAGTACAAAAATTCTTTAGGAACTGTACTTTCATAGAGCAAACATTCTGTTTCTAATTCGGGGAAAGTTTGTGCAAATGTTTCGGTTTGATTTCTTTCGACTCTTGTACTTACTACATCACGAGTGACTTCGTCTGGATGTTTTAGGCCTGCAGAAGCCATTAATTCCATTGCACTTTTTACGGTTTCTTCTTGAAAACGCGCTACTCGAACACTTTTTTCTTCGGGAACTAAACCTTTCATCAGATTTGGATCTTGAGTTGCAACACCTGTTGGGCAAGTGTTGGCGTGACATTCTAGTGCTTGAATACAACCTAATGCAAACATCATTCCACGTGCTGAGTTACAAACATCTGCTCCAATAGATAGACATCGAATGATATCAAAACCAGAAATTACTTTTCCGCTGGCGATGATTTTGATTTGATCTTTGATGCCAAAACCATTTAAACAGTCATATACAAATGCCAAAGCATCACGTAATGGCATTCCTACATGGTCTGAATATTCTGGTGGTGCTGCACCAGTTCCGCCTTCGCCACCATCAACAGTGATAAAATCGAGATAGGTTTTGGTTTCGACCATCGCTTTGCAAATTGATATAAATTCTGATTTGTTACCAATGCATATTTTCATTCCAATTGGTTTTCCGCCAGAATGTTCGCGTAATAGTTTTACAAATTCCATTAATTCTAACGGATTGGTAAAAGCAGAATGTTTTGGTGGTGATATAATATCATTTCCTTTTTGGACTAAACGTATGGCTGCAATTTCATCTGTGACTTTTTCTTTAGGTAAAATTCCTCCATGACCAGGTTTGGCACCTTGAGAGAATTTGATTTCAATCATTTTGACATTATCAAGTGTAGCTCTTTTAGTGAACTCCTCTACCGAAAATTTTCCGTCTGGAGTTCTCGTACTAAAATATCCTGTGCCGATATTCCAAACCACATCACCACCTTCTTGCAAATGATACGGAGACAATCCGCCTTCGCCAGTATTATGAAAAAAACCGCCTTGTTTGGCACCAGCATTTAATGCTAAAATGGCATTTTTACTTAATGAACCAAAACTCATCGCACTAATGTTAAACATACTCGATTCATATGGTTTTGTACATTGAGAAGAACCAATTTTAACTCTTGGGTTATGATTGGACTCTGCAAATGGAATGGCATTGATACTATGGTTAATCCATTCGTAACCCACATCATACACATCCAATTGTGTTCCGAAAGGTTTTGATGAGGATTCTTTTTTGCTACGAGAATATACCAATGCACGTTGTAAACGATTGAATGGTTTTCCATCCAAATCGGTTTCTACAAAATATTGTCGCATTTCTGGACCAATAGACTCAAGTACATATCTCATTCTTCCTAGTAAGGGAAAGTTTTTTCGAATGGTTTTTTTTGATTGGTACATATCGTATAATCCCATTAGTATTAACGGAATAAAAATTAGTCCAAGAAATAGAAATTTCCAGTTGATATAGGTTAATAATCCTATAATGGCTAGGATTGTGATGCTGAATATGATGAATGCTTTTCTCATTTTTTGTTTTTTAAACACAGATTGCACAAATTTTCACAGATTAAATATACTTTCAAAAAAATTGTGTTAATCTGTGTAATCTGTATTTTATTTTAATTTAAATCGTTGTATTTTTCCTGTTTCGGTTTTGGGTAATGCTTCTACAAAATATAAAAGTCTTGGATATTTATAAGGTGCTGCTACTTCTTTGAACCATTTTTGTATTTCTTTTGATAATTGATTAGAAGCTATATTATAATCTTTTAGAACTACGTAGGCACAAACCAACATACCTCTTTCTTCATCTGGCAAACCAACAACAGCGCATTCTAAAACCAAATCGTGGGTGAGAAGAACACTTTCTACTTCAATAGCTGCAATATTATATCCTGAAGAAATAATCATATCGTCGCCACGAGCCACAAACCAAAAATAACCGTCATTGTCTTGACGAAAAATATCGCCTGTAATATTCCAGCCATTTTCGACATATTCTTTTTGTTTGTCTATTCGGTTTAAGTATTTGCATCCTGTAATGCCACGAACGGCTAATCTTCCAGCACTATTTCGTTCAACTTCATTTCCATTATTGTCAATAATTTTGGCTTCATAACCTGTCACTGCTTTTCCAGTTGCTCCAGGTTTCATATTCTCTTCATTTGATGAAATAAAAATATGAAGCATTTCGGTAGCTCCAATTCCGTCAATAATTTTTAAACTTGTAGTATCATACCAATCTTGCCAAACTTTTAACGGTAAGGTTTCGCCAGCTGAAACACATTTTCTCAAACTAGAAATATCAAAATCTTTAACTTTGGTAGTAATGATTCGCCAAGCAGTTGGCGCTGTAAAACAAATGGTTATTTTATAGTCTTGAATGGCTTGAAGCAATAAATCTGGACTTGGTTTTTCGATTAAAAAAGTGGATGCACCAAAATACATTGGAAAGAGGACCAAACCTCCGAGTCCAAATGTAAATCCGATTGGTGGACTTCCTATGAAAATATCTTTAGAAGTTGGTTGCAATGAATACTGGGGAAATGCTTCGCAAATATTTAAAATATCTTTATGAAAATGCGCTGTCATTTTGGGTAATCCTGTTGTTCCTGATGTAAAGCCAATTAGAGCAACGCTATCGGCTTTTGATTTATAATTGGTAAAAGTTTTGGGTTTTGTTTCCATTAATTCTTCTAATTGAGATTTTCTGTAGAAACAAGTCATCTTTAAGAATTTGGATTGAACTAAATGAATTTCTTCCTCTAATTCTTTGTCACATATACAATGTGAAATTTCAGCACAATCAATAATTGTGGATACTTCTTTTGAACGAAGCAATGGCATTGTGGCAACAACTATTCCGCCAGCTTTGAGAATGGCATACCAAAACGCCACCATCATTGGGTTATTGGCAGAACGAAGCAATACTCTATTACCTGATTGCAACCCTAAATCATCCACTAAAACGTGTGCAATTTGATTGGCTTTTTCATATAAATCTAGATATGTCCAAGTTGTTTCAAAAGTTTGGATACAAATAGCATTTCCATTTCCATTTGAAATATGAAAATCTAATAATCGTTCAACACAGTTGAGCATTTCTGGAAGTTGAAACTGAGTTAAATCTGTAAAAACATACTCTGGCTGCAATTCCAAATCAGGTAAGTTGTTTTGTGCAAAATTATCAATCATTTAATTACAAATTATTTATGACTTTCAGGTTTTAACGCTTTCTTCATTCCTTCTTTTTCTTTTCTTTCTGCAGCTTTTAATGGGTATAAATGGGATATTCCTGCACTATATTGATTTGGAATATCATCTGGTTTAAATTGTTCGTAGGCTTGAGCATTTCGTACAAAATTTGGATCAAGCAATAATGGTCTTCCCAGCGCAACCAAATCAGCTCTACCATTCAATAGAATCGTATTTATTTGATCAATGTCTTGAATGTAACCTGTTGTTATGGTTGGAATATGCGTTTCATTTCGAACCAAATCCGAAAATGGAGTTTGCCACATTCTCCCTATTTGTGGTTGCTGATTTTCGACCGTATTTCCGGTAGAAACGTTTATAATATCAGCTCCAGCATTTTTGAAAGCATTTGCAATTATTACTACTTCTTCTTCAGTAATACCATTATCTGCCCAATCGGATGCTGAAATTCTTACCGACACAGGTTTGTTTTCATTAAAAACTTCACGCATTGCTACAAAAACTTGTATCGGAAATTTTAGTCTATTTTCAATGCTTCCGCCAAATTTGTCTTTCCGAATGTTGGTCAATGGAGATAGAAATGAGGCTAACAGAAATCCGTGATGTGCCTGCAACTCTATCATATCAAATCCTGCTTCATCAGCATTTATAGTTGCTTGAACAAATTCTGACAGTATGGTATTCATATCGGCCACTGTCATTTGTTTTGGCGCTTTCATAGCATTTGAAAACGGTATTGGAGAAGCCGAAATCAAATCCCAACCGTTTTTTACTAATGGAATATTAGGGCCAACGTTTGGCACGTTTACAGAACCTTTTCTGCCTGAATGCCCCAATTGAATTCCGATTTTAGATTTACTATTTAAATGGACATATTTAGTGATTTTTTTCCATTTAAGTGTTTGTTCTTCAGACCAAATTCCAGCACAACCTAAAGTAATTCTTCCTTTTTTGGAAATAGCTGTCATCTCCGTCAAAATCAATCCAACACCACCAGTTGCCCGTGCACCGTAATGAACCAAATGCCAATTGTTTACCAATCCGTTTTCGGCAGAATATTGTCCCATTGGAGACATGACAATTCTGTTTTTAAGATGCATTCCTCTTAAAACAAAAGGAGTAAAAGCAGCAGGTGTTTTTACTTTAAAATTACCAATATTACAATTGAATTCGGTTAATACTTTTTCTGTGAAAGAAGCATCTCGTAGTGCTAAATTTTCATAAGTTACTTTTTTAGAACGCGTCATCACACCAAATGCAAATTGCATAAAATCGTGTTGCATATGACGATCCATATGTTCAAACCAATCCAGTGAGACAATGGCTGCGTGCTGAATCATTTCTACACGATTACGACGCAATTTTTCGTAGTTTTCAAATACTTTGGCTTTATTGGTTTTAAATGCTGAAATACTATCTGCAAGCGCAATGGCACATTCCATCGCTAGTTTGGTTCCTGAACCAATAGAATAATGTGCGGTTGCTTTAGCATCACCCAATAACACAATGTTATTATGAAACCATTTTTGGTTTGTAATATGAGGAAATTGACGCCAATGTGATTTATTAGAAATTAAGGCATGTCCATCTAATTCTTCAGCAAAAATTTCGGCTAATTTTTGAATGGTATCCTCTTCATTTGTAGTTTCGAACCCAATATTTTCCCACGTTTTTTCTGAACATTCAAATATCCAAGTACTCATTCCTTTTTGATATTGATAGGAATGGGCAACAATGGTTCCGTGTGGTGTTGATCTAAAAAAATAAGTAAAGGCATCTAGCGGTTTTGTTGAACCCAACCAAACAAATTTATTTTTTTGGAATATGATTTTAGTGCCGAAATTTTTGGCATATTTTTCTCGAATTGGACTATTTATACCATCACAAGCAATAATATAATCGGCATCTTTAAACTGTGAAACATCGTCAATATTGTGTTCAAAATGCAGTTTTACACCTTCTTCCACACAACGTTGTTGGAGTAATTGAAGTAATGTTTTTCGGGAACAACCACAAAAACCATTTCCTGTTATGCGAACAATTTCTCCATCACGAGCTACATCAAGATCATCCCAATAGGCAAATTTACTTCTAATTAATTCATATGATTTTGGATCTCTAGAAAGAAATTCACTCAATGTTTCGTCTGAAAAAACAACTCCAAAACCGAAACTATCATCGGCTTTGTTCTGTTCATAAATATCTATTTCAAAAGAAGGATTTGCTTTTTTTAATAAAATCGAAAAGTATAAACCTCCTGGACCACCACCAATTACAGTTATTTTCATAATTATTTTATTTTGAACCCATTCAAATGTCTTTGAATGAATAGAAATCTTATTTTACTTTTTCAGATAATCAAACGAGCCTTTTCTCAAATTGATTCCATATTCTAAATAGGCTTTGAGACAAGCAAGGAAATTAGACCATCCAAACGAATTGCCAGACAACCATTTTATACCTGCTTCATCATTATTCCTGCTTTTTTCAGAAATAGATACTAAGGTAGTATTATTTTCTTTTGAAGTCAATGTTATTGCTACCAAAAGTTCTATTTCATCCATAAACCAATAATAGGAGATGTATTTGTTGATTTCTATTTTGCCCACACGAATAGGACATTCGAATTCAAATTCTGGAAATTTCCATATCAAATTTTTTCCTTCCTCCATAATTCCTGAACTTTCAGAAATAAAATAATGAGTCATTTGCTCTGGATTTACAATAGCTTCAAAAACCTCATTTATTGGCTTTTGAATTTGCATGGCAACATTGATTAATAATAGATCTGTTTTCATAATTTAGTTTCTTTTAACTGAAAAAACGGTTCCGATATTGGTGTAATTTGCTCCAGCCAAACGAGCAATAGGATTGTAGGTATCCATATTGATTTTAAAATCATCAAGCAAAATACTCTCATCAATATGAAACATCACTATTTTTCCGATAATGATTGTAGAACCACCAAACTTGTGATTTTCTAAAGCATAATGATGTACCAATTCACATTCCATCGTGATAAGACTTTCTTTAACTCTTGGAGGTTTTATCAAAAGGGAAGGAATAGGAGTAAGGTTGGCCAAATCAAATTCACTTTCGTGAGAAGGAATCCCTTGCGCCGTTGCATTCATTTGATCAACTAGATTTTCAGAAACCATATTAACCACAAATTGTTTGGTGGTCAATACATTGTTCAAGGTGTCTTTATTTGCATTGCTATTACTGCTTGCCGAGAACATCACGTGTGGTGGATCATCACCAACAGCATTAAAAAAAGAAAAAGGAGCCAAATTGGTAATTCCGTCTTCACTAATGCTTGAAATCCAACCAATTGGACGAGGAATAATAATACCCGTAAGTAATTTATAAATGGCTTTTTGTTCTAAATTATTTGGATTGAATTCCATTGCTTTGTTTTGTTAATACTACAAATTAAAGCTATTTTTTTTGAATTTTATAAATTAAAAAGGCATTCTATTGCTAATTTATTTACTAATTCGAATTTTATTTTTGATTCTTTGAAGATGTATTTGCTGCTATCCAAAATAAAATAGTACATGCTGAAACAAAATAAGGAAAAATACCATATAAAGTATCTGAAACAGAATGTGAATGACTATCTATAGCTATAAAAACATTTACACAAAAAGCAATTGTTAGCAAGGTGATAATATACCCAATTATTGAAATTGGAATATAAATCCAGCCCGTTTTTTTAAACCAAATTGTTTTCATAATGAGGATGATTTATTTGTTTTATTATTCTATTAACTTTCTAATAATCAAAAATATGTTCAATAGTTTCATTTTTTGAATTGGTATTTTTAATAAAAGGCAATAGTTTGTTGACATTTAAAATATAAACATCTCGTATTTGTTTATCGTTTGAAACAATATTAGATTGATACAATAAACCAGGCTCTTTATTAATAATCTGATTTTCTTTATTTTTAATTACTGAAATAGCAATTTCATCATTACCTGATATTTCATAAATCGTAATATTTTGAGAAGTTAATTTTTTTAAAACCTCTGTAAAAACGCCCCATCTTGTGATTGAAATAATCATTTTATTGGAATCTTCTTTTAGAATTTTTATGTCTTTATTCTTTTTTAAAATTGGATTATTTGATACTATTAAAAATATAGATGTTTCAGGTTTTTCGTATGATGCATTAGCTGCATACTGAATCATTTGTGCATAAAAGGCTTTAAATGAATATTCGAAAGTAAAAAATAGCGTTCTTTCCCATTTTCTGATAGTGCTGCAATTATTATCATTTTTGGCGTTCCAAACCTTACTTATCCAAGGTAAAAACTTAAATTCATACCATGCTTTTTGATAAATAAAATTACTATAATCTCTTTGTGCGGCAATTATTACTTTTTCATTTTTTGATATTTCTTTTTCTGTTAGAAATGAAAAAAGTCTACCTATAGTATTTTCATATACCATCTTAAAACCATTTTCCATAGTAAGGCTAACTCCTATAACTTGTAGCATTGTTTTATATTCATTGTTTTCAGGATAAGCATTGGAAACTAATTTTAATGATCGTTCATACAATTTCCAAAATTCATTTATTGATTGATAGAATGGGAAGTCTGAAGGATTTTTACCGCTTTCCAGAAAATCAGCATATTCTTTTGGATTAAAAACCAAATACCATTCTGGAACGGTAAGTATTGTTTGCTCTTCTGCTCTATAATATCCCTTTATATCATTTTTATAATGCATTAATTTATCAAAGCTATAGGGATTGTATTTGTCTAATAATTTATTGGTAAATCGTTGTTTTGGATCTAATTTGTTTTTTAAATCAAAATAATACTTACTATTTGGATACCCTTTTTCAAATTGCTCGATGGATGCATGTGGTTGATAGGGAAGGTACCAAGTACCATGTTCACTCAAAATGGCATTTGTCATGGCTACTGTCCAATTTTTCACATCATCCTTTGCAATTTTATCAGTCTTTTGCTTATAATAAACTACAAATGCAAATACTTCTTTATTTGCCCAGGATAGATAACTTTCGTTATCTGGTAATGCATGACGAAGCGAAACATTCATAACATTTACGTTATACTTTTGAAAAACATCTTTCATTTTTGGGATAAATGTTTTGATATTTTCAACTGGTATAAAATACTCTTCTAATACATAGGTAACTTCCTCACGTGAAGTAGGTTCTAGTTCTTTTACATCATAACTTGCTTCTTTATTCCTCCATCTTACAATTTCAGAACTAAAAAAGATGGGGTCAATAATATTCTTTCGAATCCATTTTCCAGAATTTCCCCAAGATACTAATGTAGCTAAGTTGGCTTCTAACCAATACCTTTCGTTTTCTGGTTGTAATCTATCTAAATCTGTTAATTCTTTTGATGATTTTTTCCAAAAAACACTTCTAATTCTATTATAATTAGGCGGATAGAGATCTCCATTTTGAAACACAACATCTTTATTATTTCTAATGTTTTTATTAAAATAAGAGTTGTAATCTTCTATATTTAATACCGTATTTGCTCTTTCTACTTTTGTGTTTTCTGTCAGTTGAAGTGTCGCTTCTGCAATTACACCAATTCCACCATAACCTCCAATTGCTGCCTTAAAAACCTCTTGATTTATCTCGCGAGAAGCCTCTATTATTTTTCCTGAAGCAGTAATGATTTTTAAAGCAATGACAGATGAAATTATAGGTCCATGACCAATATAACGTCCATGACAATTAACTGATATTGCACCGCCAACTGTAAAGTTAGAATACGTTTGCATAATTTTTATTGACAAATTATGAGGGTCAATTATTTTTTGTAAATCACGCCATCTTATTCCAGCTTGAACGGTTACCTGTTTTTTTACTGTATCTAATTTGATAACTTGATTAAAAGATCTCATGTCAATATGCAAACTGTTTTCAAATGCAGTTTGTCCACCCATACTATATTTTCCGCCACCTATAGAAATTGGTCCCGTTGTTGTTTGAATTGCTACTACAATTTCATTAATAGTTTTGGGTTTAATGATTTTATTTACCTGAATTGGATTTAATTGAGTAATATCATTTATGTATTTATTCTGAAGTGATTTATTGTAATTTTTATCTCCTGAAAGCAAAATTAAAACAATGATATATATTGCAAATAACAGCAACCCATAAAACGGAATTGCATATCGTTTCTTGCTATTAATTCTATGAAATAACTTTTTTGAGATTTTAAAAATAAATTGTAAAGCTTTAAAAAGTATAGCAAAAAGAGATTTTACTAAACGAACTATTTTATTCATATAAAATTTTTATAATTCAATTTTTGTAAAAACCATCAAAGCATTTTTTGTTGGGTCACCGTCTTGAAAAAGTGTTTTTTCATTGAATTTGAATCCGATTTTTTCAACAAAGGAACAAATAAAATCTAAAGCATAAAAATTACGAATCTCTTTATTATTATATTCCCATGATTGATTTGTACCCATATTAAAGACATCATGAGCCAAAGCTACTAGCGTTTTTTGTTCTTCGGTATTACAATCATGATCTCTCAATATTAGTTTTCCACCAACTCTCATCGTGTCTCGTATTGAAGAAATAAAAGGTACACGTAAATCTAAAGGACAATGATGAAAACCAATATAAATAGTAACTAAATCTAAACTTTTTGCAGGAATACTATCAGAATATCTAGTTGCATAATTAGCTAAAGGAATGTAGGTTGCTCCTTTACTAATTTGGCCTCTATCAATCATTTCTGTGATAGAATAGCCTGGTTCTTTACCATCTGCATAGTATCTTTTTCCTTTTATATTTACTTTTTCTTCGAGATAATCTAAATATCTACCCGAAGACCCTATTTCTAAATATCCATTATAAGTTGTACCTTCTCCTAAAAGTAGTAGGGTTTCTTTTGCCATTTCATCTTTCTGGTTTTGTAAAGCAGGCAATTGATATCTAAGACTAGATAGAGTAGGCGTTATAGCATCTAATTTTGATTGTGCTTCTCTATATATTTCTTGATCATTATTTTTTTGAATAGTAGTATCATTTATTAGTTTATGAAACTGGCTTTCAGGATAAACATTAAAAACATGTTTTAAAAATTTATAAAACTCATTTTTAAGTTTCTGATTGTTATAAATAAATTTGAAATTACTTTTAGTAGCATTATAAGAATGAAACAAATTATTAGAAAACAATTGTGTAGAAGCCATAAATAAAAATGATGACTTAATAAAATTTCTTCTTCTCATATAAATAATTTATTTATGTTTTTTAGTTTTGTAAACATAATTAAAAAATATGCGTTTTCAAATAAAGCTTTTTAAAGTTAATTTCTAATCCTAAAATATTATTTTGTAAACGCACCAAAATGCCATAAAATACCTGATGGATCGTGAACAAAAAATTCTTTTCCCCAATCTAAAGTAACAATAGGAACTAGTTTTACATTTTCGTATTTTGAAGTAAGGTTTAAAGCAAGTAGTTGGTTCCAAAATTGTTCGACATTGGTTACTTCCATAAAAACCATCGTATTGTCTACCCAATCTTGTACATAGGCTTTTTGCAAATAAAACCCCAATTCATCAAAACAGAAATAACTCATTGTATCAGAAATTACATTTTCCTGAAACCCAAGATCACAATAAAACGCACGTGAAACCTCATAGTTTTTTGCTCCTAAGAAGGGTCTAATTGATTTTGCTTGATGGTGCATTTTGAAATCTATTTAAATAAATTAAATTATAAAAAAACCATTTATTTTGAAAAGTTATAACCAATCCCTAATAATATTAAATGGGTAAATACTTCTTTTCTATATTCACATTTGACCATTAATCCTTTGTATATATCATATTCAATTCCAGCTCCATACAATATTCCAACACCAAAATTACTCTGCAACCCATTTTCTATCTGTGAATTATTATTTTGATCTACAATTTTTAAATAACTAACGTCCATACCCATAAAAATATAGGGGCGAAAGCTTTTATTCATAAAATTTTGTTGAATCTGAATTGGAATACTTGTTAAAGTTTCATTATATTTATTTGTGCTTTTTTCTAAATAAAAAGTGTTTTCTACAAAATAATTATAATTAAAATAATTTATCCCTATGTTTAATGAAGTACTTCTACTAATTTTAGGAAAATACGTTCTGTATATTCCTTGAATAAAAAATTCTGAATCATTTTTTATAAATCCACCACCTACATTTACGATGATAAAGCTTACCTTTTTTTCGTTATAGGCTACTTTATTACTTTCAAATCCTTTTGAAGTATTGTATTGTGTTACAATATTTATGAAATTTTTTTCACTAAATTCAATTTTTTTTGTTGTAGTTGTCATACCATCGGTTGCAACATTTAAAATACCTAAATAATTATACCTTCTTATTTCTGTTTCTCCTGAAATTAATTCGTCGTTTTGCAAAACATAATTCATATTATTATTTACTATAATATAAATCTCTTTTGTGTTATAAATACATTTGTATAAAGATGCTTTCCCTTTTAGAATTAAGTTAGCAAAAACATTAATTTCATTTTTGTCTCTATTAACTTTTATAGTTAATGACTTAAAAAATTTACCCGTCTTTGTGCTAAAAGATTTTAATTTAGTTGGAGAATAAGTAGTACACTTAGTATCATTTTCTTCTATTTTAAAACAAACTTCAGAAGATAAAACTTCTAAATCTTCTGTTTTTATATATCCATTTATCTTTTCATCATTTGTTTGAATTATACTTCCATTTTCATAAGATTCCTTTAGTTGTGCGTATGAATTATTAATTGTCATAAAAAGGATTAATGCGAATAAAGAAATTGTTTGCTTCATATTGAATGGTGTATAAATGTTTTTGGTTTGTGTTTGTGTTTGTTTTAAAATTAATCTACCAAATTTCATTAGTTAAATTTGTATATACTTATTCTAACTAGTCAAATATAGAAATAAAGTTGGTAAGTATATATATTTATAAATGTCAATTTTTATTTTTGTAAAAAAATTATACCCTTAAACAACCACGAAATCCTCTTGCTGCATAATAAGAACCTGCACCGTTATGATATACAAAAACTGTGTCATAGCGATAATCCGCAAAAATGGCTCCTCCTAATTTTCTAATAGCAACAGGTGTTTGTATCCAACTGGATGTTTTGGTATCAAATTTTCCAAATTGTTGTAAGTGTCTGTATTCTTCTTCTGTTAATAATGTTATACCCATATTGATTGCCATATCAACTGCTGTATTTTCTGGTTTAAATTCTTTACGCGATTCTAAACCTTCACGATCATAACATAAACTTCTGCGACCAGAGGGACTTTCTGAAGTACAATCAAAAAACAGATACTCCTTGGTGTTAGTATCATAATCCACAGCATCAGGTTCGCCACCTGTTCTTTCCATTTCTTGCAACGACCATAATTTATTGGTGTTGGCTTCTAGTTTTTCTTGAATTGAAAGCCATTTTAAATCTTTATGTCTGATTCTATTATTTTCAAAACGATTTTTCAATGTATTGATTAAAATTTCAATTTGTTCTTTTGTGATTTCTTTATTGTTTTTCATTGAAATAATAGGTATTTGTATTGAATTTTTTTTATTATAGTAAAGGTATTTAATAGCTATTTATTATTCAAAAATAATAAAAATACTACTTACTTAAGCTACATCTTTACTTCATAAATTAATTGCATAAAAAATCCCAAATTTTTAATATTTGGGATTTTATAAAAATTGAAAAATTGTATTTTATTCTTTAATAACATTTATGGTTTTTACCTTATTGTCCGAAGTAATTTTTACAAAAAAAGTTCCTGAAGTTAACTTCGAAACATCAATTGTACCTTGATTAGCATTTATAATAGTATGCAATACTTCTTGACCTAAAATAGTATAAATGACCGCTGCTGTTATTGTGGTTTCGTAAGAAATATGTAAAATGTCTTTTACTGGATTTGGATATGCTTTTACTTCATTTGAAATAACAAAATCTTCATTAGCTAGATTTGAAGTTGGACAACCAATTGGTGTTGGTGTGGTTACAAATACAGTTGAATTACCTATTCCTAATTGACCATTACCATTGTATCCAAAAACCGAAATAGAACCATCTGATTTAATGGCCATTGAATGTTGATTTCCTCCAGTAGCAACTTGCCAATTGGTTGCAGTTCCTATAGGAGTTGGCGAATGTCTTTCAATTTGGGTACCATCGCCCAATTGACCATCTCCATTTCGACCCCAAGCATAAAGTGATCCGTTTGTAGTTGTAACAAGTGTATGATAATTTCCAGCTGCAATAGATTGAATTTGATCAAAAACAGCCGTAGGCTCTAGTTTATCAATTGTAGTTCCATCTCCTAATTGTCCGAAATAATTTATACCCCATGTGCATAGAATACCGTTTGTTTTTTTTCCAATACTAAAATCTCCTCCTGCTGCAATTTGTTCCCAATTTGTTTCGTTTCCTACTTGTATTGGTACACTACTTCCGTTAGAACTTGTACCAATTCCTAATTGACCTGAACTGTTAAATCCCCATGCCCAAAGAGAACCATTTGACTTTAAAGCTAAAGAATGTAATTCACCAGTAGCTATTGATTGCCAATTGGTAGCTGTACCTATAAGAGTTGGCACAATTTTATCAATTGTTGTTCCATCACCTAATTGACCTATACCATTATATCCCCAAGCCCAAAGCGTACCATCTGTTTTTAAAGCCAATGTATGATTGCCACCTGCTTCAATACTTCTCCAATTGTTGGCAGTACCAATTCTTGTGGGAACATTTCTATTTATTAGGGTACCATCGCCTAATTGTCCGAAGTCGTTATATCCCCAAACCCAAAGCGATCCATCAGTTTTAATAGCATAAGTACTATTACGTGCTGCACTAATGCTCTGCCAATTGGTAGCAGTTCCTATTTGTGTGGGTACAATTCTATCAGTAGTGTTCCCGTTTCCTAATTGTCCGTAATTGTTTACACCCCAAGCCCAAAGGGTTCCATCTGATTTTATAGCAACATTATGAAAATCGCCAGAACTTATTTTTTGAAAACACTGTCCAGCAGTATTGTGAGTCATTTTTACTAAACCACCTTCTAATGTTCCAACCCAAATGGTATTGGCTGTTTGAAATTGTATTGCTGTAATAAAATTATCAGACAAACCTGAATTTGAACTAGTATAAGTCGTACAATCTGTAAAATTCTGTAATCCGGTACCATCAAAACCTATCCAAACTTTGTTATTACTATCAACATTTAAAGTATTAAATTGATAACCCGACAAACAAGAATTGCTTTGGTATTGCGTTCCTAGATACGTTCCACTTGTTGTAAAAGTCATTAAGCCATCGCCAGAATCACAATAAATAGTAGTATTAGTAATTTTTAGGATTTTAGATAAACCTTGAAACACACCATTAAAATCGGTGCCATTAAATTTGTACAATACCCCAAAATTATTGGTAACCCAAACGCCATTACTACTATCAATTGCGATAGAGTTCAGATTGGTAAGTGCGCTATACGTGGTCCAAGTAGTACCATTAAATTTGGTTAAACCGGACGAAGTACCAATCCAAAGATTATTGGCACTATCAACTGCGATGTCCACAATACTATTTGAAGGTAAACCCGAGTTGGCTGTGGTATAATTGGTCCAAGTGGTTCCGTTATATAGCACAATCCCGTTGAATTGAGTGGCCATCCATTTTCTATTCAAATTGTCTATTTCAACTTCAACAATGGCATTTGTAGGTATGGCTGAATTACTTGTTGTATAATTGGTAAAAGCTGTCCCGTTGAAGGTTGAAACGCCATAGTAGGTTGCCATCCACAATACACCATTGGTATCTGTTTTTATTGAATTAATACTGTTACTAACTATACCTGAATTTGAAGGGTTGTAGACAGTATAATTGTATGTTTGAGCAAAGGTGGTAAGAGAGAATAGGGTAAGAGCAAGAAGGTAAATTTTCTTCATAAATTTGTTTGTTTGTTGATTGGTTTATTGCATTTAATATAAAAGCATTTCCATTTTTAGGACGTTTAAAGGTCCAAATATAAATAAAACTATCTTAAAAATGGATTGTAAAAGTAATACTAGGCTATTGTTACTTCTTTGGCTAAATAGATTTCCTGCACCGCTTGAATAATCTGAACACCTTCTTCAAAAGGACGTTGAAATGCTTTTCTACCCATTATCATTCCTGCACCACCTGCTCTTTTATTGATTACTGCTGTTCGTATAGCATCAGCCAAATCGGTACTGCCTTTTGATTCTCCTCCAGAATTGATTAAGCCAATACGTCCTGCATAACAATTAAGCACTTGATAGCGACATAAATCTATGGGATGATTACTTGCCAATTGTGTATACATGGCAGGATTGCTCTTTGCAAATTTTATGGTTGTAAAACCACCATTGTTTGTTGGCAATTTTTGTTTGATAATATCTGCTTGAATGGATACTCCCAAATAATTGGCTTGCCCTGTAATATCGGCAGCTGTATTATAATCAATTCCATCTTTTATGAAGGCATCGTTTCTAGAATAACACCATAGGATGGTAGCCATCCCCAAATTATGTGCTTCTTCAAAAGCATTGGCTATTTCTATAATTTGTCGGTCTGATGCTTCCGAACCAAAATAAACTGTAGCTCCTACAGCAACTGCACCCATATTCCAAGCATCGCGAACACTCCCAAACATGATTTGATCAAATTTGTTCGGATAGGTCAATAACTCATTGTGATTGATTTTTACCACAAAAGGAATCTTGTGTGCATATTTTCTAGACAACATTGCCAAACCACCCATTGTAGATGCTACGGCATTGCAACCAGCTTCCAAAGCAAGTTTTACTATATTTTCAGGATCAAAATAAATTGGGTTGGGTGCAAACGAACTCCCAGCTGTATGCTCTATGCCTTGGTCTACAGGCAAAATAGAGAGATATCCCGTACCTGACAATCGCCCATTTTGATACAATTGTGTCAAACTTCGGATGGTTTGTGCAGAGCGATTGCTTTGCAGAAAATGAGTGTCAATGTGAGTAGGAGTAGGTGTCTGGATTTGATCTTTGTGAACTGTAGTACAAACGTGTGACAATAAGGTGTCTTTTTCTTTTTCTAAAAGGGCTAATAACTGTGTGATCTCTTTCATCTTTTGTAAGTTTTTAATTTGTTCTCTTTTAAAAGGTAGCTGTTTTACGATATAACTTAAGTACATTCTCAAATTTACAAAAAAAAACTTAATTCTTTATCCTAATTCTTTATATAATAAGCCTTTGCATTATTATATTTATCTCTATCTCTATCACATAACCTATTTGTAGTTGTATGACTATTTTTGTTTTAAAGAATAAGAAAGGTAAAATTTATATTCTTTACATACATTCCACATACACTCCACATACACTATCTATGGAATATCTATGGAGTATCTATGGAGTATCTATGGAGTAGGTATGAATTAGGTCTGCTTTTTAAGAAACTTTTTTATAGTGCTAACCATTCAAAAATATATTGTTGTAAAATAATCGGTGTTGTTTTTAAAAGGTCAACTTCTTTTTTGCAAACAAATAATCGGTTCAAAAATTAATACCTTCTAACAGGCAAAACTTGTTCCGGCATTGCTTTAGAATTTTCATTAATGATTATGGTGAACGGATCACTTAAGGTATTTGAAGTACATCGGGCAAAATCAGCATTTACTTGAGTAGAGGACCAAGCGCTATAATGAATCGAAATACCCGCTTTTCTTAATTCGGTACTCAATTGATACAATTCTTGTATTGAGGGAAGAAACCAATCAGAGTAGCCGTTTAGGGTAAGGTTAGTACATAATGTAGCAGCACAATTGGCATTACTAGTTGCGTTTACTATAGCAAGGGTATTTTCTAACCCTTTTCCAAAATCGGGATAAGTGCCAGAAATAAAAGTATTCATTGTTCCCCATTGGCTACCTACACCTGCAGTACTGTAATTTAAAGTTGTTGGATGAATTTCCATATACCGCCAACCATCAGAAATTACTCCTTTGTCATACCCGACATATCCGCCAGCGGGTCCAAAATAGCCTGTTGTCTTAAAAGCAACCTCATTAGAATACATATAACTAGCATCGTCTTTTTTTACAAATGCTTTGATGTAATAGGTGGTGTTGGGTAGTAATGATAAGGGACTAAATTCAAATTGATTATTTCCAGTTCTATAATCACTCACGGTAAAGGTATTACTGTTGTCAACCATTGGATTTTGTGCTGTTCCATAGACAAAACCAACTAATCTATATTTGTCGCTGTTTTGGGTAATCGTTCCGTTAAATTTTGCCCAAGTAGGAAAAATATCTCGAACCGTATTTAATTCAATTACAATATTTTCTATAGGTTCAATAATTGGTGGTGTCGGATTATTTCCATTATCACTTGAACAAGAACATAATGTAATGAATATCGTAACCAGTAAATAATAATTTTTAAATTTCATAGTCCTATTTTAGATTCCTTTTTATTTTATATTTTTTCAATGGTATAAATGTTTACGGCCAACTTGCCAATACTATTGCCTTTATCAAATTTGCTAATTCAAAATAACAACGATTTCTTTAATAAACAACATTGATATTCATTTTCATAATTGTAAATTTCAAATTACTTAGTCAACACTCTTAATTGTGTTGAGGGTTAACATCATTGTTATTGCCTTTAAGAGGTCTGCGAAGATGCGAAAAAGTGAGTGAACCCATTTTCCATTTACCTTTTATCTTGAGATATACCTCTGTTACCATAAAAGGGTTTGTCACTTCAGTACCACCAACCACTGCTACTAAATCGATATCATTAAAAAAATAGCAATGTTGCCAAAAATATTAACCACTACCGAATATACTTCGGCTTTCTTGTACCAAATGCCACCGTCTTTAATGGTGGTTAACTCTGTATTTTTGCCCCAAGTACCGCCCATCTGTACAAACATGGCTTTGTCATCAAACAACTTGTTTAACTGCTCTACGTTTTTGTCTGCCATCCATTGCCATTTCTGTTTTGATAGGGCAATAACTTGCTCTTTCACGTCTGTGTTTTTGACTGCTGTTTTGATTGTTTCTACAGGTGGTTGTTGACCATAGAAAAAGTTAAACTAATCAGTATTAGAAACAGTCCGATAATTTTTGCTTTCATTTTTTTATTTATAAGGTTATCTATTATTTTAAGTTTTTTTATTGTATTGTATTTTTTAATAGCCTTCGCATAGCGGGTTTTTATATTTTTTTGGTTGCATACCCTTTTATGAATTCAACCAAATTTAAATTCATAAAATCGTTTAAATGGTCTGAAGCAAGGTGTTTTTTAAATTCGGTTTCATTTTCAAAACATTCCCATAGTAGAAATTCATTCTCCTTTTCTAATGATTGTTGGATTTCAAAAGTGAGGTTGCCCATTTCGTTTTTGGTCTGTTTCTGTAATTCAATTAACGCCTTTTTTGTCTTTTCAATATTATGATTTTCAATAACGTGTAATATTCCTGTTGTGTAAAATTTCTTCTTTTTCTCTTCAAATGGAGCTATCAAGTCCCACAGATTACCAAAACAATCTTCAAAAACTAAAACTTTTCCGTAGGTTTCTATTTTTGGTTCTCGAATGATTTTTACTTTATTATTTACTAGGTTTTGATAATCGCTATCAAAATCATTTGTCTGTAAGAATAAGAAAACTCTTCCCCCAGTTTGATTCCCAATTCGTGTTTTTTGTATTTCGTTTGCAGCTTTTGCAAGCAACAAACTGAATTCAGCATCTTTAGTTGGCGCAATTCTTACCCATCGTTTGGTTGCATCAATAATAGTGTCCTCTAGTACAACAAAATTTAATTTTTTTGTATAAAATTCAATTGCCTTATCATAATCATCAACTACAATTGCACTATGTGTTATTTTTTGATTCATTAATCCTTTTTTCTTTTTGGTGCTGGGCTTTGCGTTTGTTGGTGACAAATGTATTAGAAGGTACCGTTTTCAAAATCGTGCTGTTGGGTAACCTTGTTTCAAATATAAAAAAAATTACAACACTATTTACAAAACCTTTACTGACGCAAAAACTATCTTCTGCCGAGAATCTGTTCATTTATGTTAGTCAATAAGAATGACTTTTGCTACGGCTATGCTTTTATTTTCTACTGTTAGCTGAATGAAATATAGTCCGCTTGGCAAATGGTCTCGTGATAACGAAACGGTCTGCCTTGAAAAGTGATGCACTTGTTGTACCGTCTGCCCAAAGGAATTGCAAATGGTTAGGGTGGCCTTTTTAAGAGGAGCTATGGTCTGTATTGTCGTCGAGGTCCTGAAAGGATTAGGAAAGATAGAAAAAGTATTTTTGCTTGTCGTTTCATTCCTCCCCAATACGGTTTGTCCTGACTCAATGCATCCATTTGGGGTACTCTCGTAGGCGTAATCTTTGATGGTGAACGAGCCTGACATGTCCAAAACATCAAAACGTGCCCAGCCATAGTAGTTGTTGGTTCCTAATAGTAGCTTTAGTGCTAAATATTTATTGATTGCACCAGGCCAATACCCTGTGTTTGCTCCCAAACCCATCGTACCAGAGTGACTGGCATTATACCAAGTGGTGAGTGCTGCACAAATAGGAGTAGCGGAAGAGAGTGCCCAAGGTAAAAAGACACCGTCCACAAATTCCCCAGCATACGCATTGTTATTTAGAGGGGAACATTGTACCCCAATACCAGACCCTGTACTTGCACCAAAGTGAATCATGAAATCCACTATCGTGTCATTATTCAAATCTAAAGGATAGGTTGCATTGGGTGTAGCATCAGGGATATCGGTATATATTATTTGTGCGTCTAAGGCACCATGGCACACGAACATTATCATGAAAAAGCAAATAAAAACCCCTTTTTTTAGCAATATAAAATTTGTTTTCATTTTTTTGTTGGTATTGATATGCCCAAAAACTCAACCAGAGTATGAAAGAGCGAACAGATGAAGTAATTTCTTTAAATAGGTGTTGGCAAGAGTACTTTTTTCAAGCCTACCAAAACCATTTTTTAGGTTTTAAATTTTGTTTTTTGTAAAACAATTCTAAAGTATCATTTACTTGAATTCCATTTATATTAAGTTGATTATTAATTAATTTATATTTACCTCTTACTACTGTTGTTGAATCAATTATATCAATATCATCACCACTTCCTCCTCTGTTTATATAAAGTTTTATCGAATCATTTGCTATATTGGTTTCTAAAATAAAACCTAAGGAATTATTATTAAAATCTCGTAAAACATTAAATCTACTTTGTTTTTCTATATATAAATCTTTATATAATGTACTGTCTTTTATTGGAATGTAAGGTTTGTTGTTTTTAAAAACCTTGTCAAGAGTATATTTTCCAACCAATAATTGATATTTTTTTTCATCTTCGGAATGTATTACATTCTGTTTTACTTTGATAAACATTATGCCGAAAACAACAATTAAACCAAATACTTTCAATATTTTAACTACAAAACTTGCTCTGTTAGTGAAGTTTATTTTTGGTGCAAAATTCAAAGATTTAAAAAAATTAATAATGCTTTGCTTCTGACTAAAAATGATATAAGTATTACAAGCCAACAGAATAGTTGCTGCTGGAAATGTTATATTTCCAATATTGAAAAATAAATTGAGTATAAATACTTGTGAAGTTACAAATAGAAGTATTAGAGAAGCAAAATAATAAGTACGCCTGTTAAATAATAATATTCCAGGAACAAACTCTAGAATTCCTGCAACCAATTCTTGCCAATTATTTTTGCCAAAATAATACCAAGCCAATTCAAATTCTGAGACATCAATTAATTTAGTGTCTAAAGCAGACAACTGATAATCAAAAAAAGTTCCAAAAAGTTTTGGTACTCCATAAAAAACCATAAATATTCCTAAAATGTATCGTTGGGTTCCAATATTTAAATAATCAATTTCGCTTAATTTATTTGATTTTTGAAGTTTGTAAAAAATGAAAAAACACACACTAAATATTAAGGTTAATGATACTCCTAAAAATATATATATTGCTGTTTTATTTTCTAAACCAAATGAATCTAAACTAAAAAAACCAAAAAATAATAGTATTGCAAAAACACTAATAATCGTTCCAATAATTTGTTCTACTTTGTTTAATTTCATATTTTAAGTTTCTATTTATTTGCGGTTTCGTTGTCTTACAAGGACTTCTCACATGTAAATATTACAGCTATTATCAAAAGTACAAAACAAATTTTAAAGTAAGCCTAATCCCGCCATATTATCAAATGGCTGTTGACAGCTGGCTTTACTTTCAATCTGGTAAAAAATAGATAAATCCTTTTAGAATAAAGGTTCCTAATGAGAATCCAAGATACGCAAAAAGAGCAAACATCAATGCTAGAAATGGAGAGAAACAAATTTCTACCATGATAGCTTTGATGCCATAAATATCTTTACCATTAAAATTCACAGGCATTCCAGCAAATGCAATTAGAAGCGCGTAAAAAATTGCAAAAGGCAAACTGGCACAAAAAAATGTAATAAAAAATCTTAGAAATAATGAGTTTGGTTTTTCTGCGTATTTCGACAAAATATTTTTTAAGCTCATAATGCTCTTTTTTGGTTATTGATAATTGCCCAGCCGAGGCTGCAAGCCAAACCGACTAAGAAAATCGATTTTAGTAACTGTTAGCAGCTGGTTACTTTTTTCAAAAGGTTAGTAGTACTAGGGTTTGAATTTTACTCTTTTATAATTTTAACTGTTTTCACTTGATTATCAGCGACTATTTTTACAAAATACGTTCCCTTTTGCAAAATAGAAACATCAATTGTACCTTCATTTGTGTTTATAAATGAACGCAGTACCTCTTGACCTAAAATAGTATAAATAACTGCTGATGTTATTGAAGTTTCATTTGCTAGATGTAAAATATGTTTTACAGGGTTAGGATACACTTTACAATCATTAGAAACAGTAAAGTTGTCTGTTGCTAGATTAGAAGTTGGACATGTAAGCACCCACGGACTAATCTGTAAAGAAAGCGTATTATTTCCTATCTGCCCACTATTATTACTGCCCCATATTCTTAGTATTTTTTCATCCACACCAACTTCAGATGCAGTTATTGTAGCAGTATGATCACCACCATCGGAAATTTGTTGCCAATAAGATCTAGTACCTACTCGTGTAGGCATATGTTCATCAGTAAAAGGAGTGCCTAATGCAAACCCTGAATTGTTGCCCCAAGCCCAAAGTTCTCCACCATCCGATTTTAAGGCGTGAGAGTGTAGTCTACCACAGCTAATACTTTTCCAATTGGTTGCCGTACTAATTGCCGTTGGAACCAATCGGTTAATTGTAGTATTGTCTCCAACTTGTCCATTAGAATTGTATCCCCATGCCCATAGTGTACCATTGGTTTTTATAGCAACACTATGATAATCTCCAGCAGCAACGGTTTTCCAATTGGTGTCAGTCCCAATTTGGGTAGGTGTATTTCTTTGTGTTGTTGTTCCATCTCCTAATCGTCCATACCCATTAACTCCCCAAGCCCAGAGTGTACCATTGGTTTTAACAGCTAATGTATGAACTGAACCGCATTCAATAGTACTCCAGTTAGTAGCTACTCCAATTTGTGCTGGTACTGTTTGAGAAAATATACTACCAAGCCCTAATTCTCCAGAGGTATTAGCGCCCCAACCCCAAAGGGTTCCATTCGTTTTTTTGGCTACTGTATGATGATCTCCACCTGCAACAATATCCCAATTTGTTGCTGTTCCAATTTGTATTGGAAGTAATTTGTTTACATTAGTACCATCACCCAACTGATAAAACTCATTGTAACCCCATGCCCAAAGGGTACCATTTGCTTTTATAGCAAAAGTTTGATTATATGTTGCCGTAACTGCTACCCAATTGGTTGCTGTACCAATCTGTATTGGTACTTTTCTATTAATAGTGGTGCCATCTCCTAATTGTCCGAAATTATTATATCCCCAAACCCAAAGTGTACCATCTGTTTTTATTCCAGCCGTATGATGACCACCTGCACTTATTTTTTGCCAACATTGTCCAAATAGTTGAACACTTATTATCAAAACTAAAATTGTAATTATTTTTTTCATAGTGTAAATTTTATAATTTCGTACTCGTAAAGCATTTCAGTAACACTTCATTTGTTTGGTTTTTATACTCTTTTTTATTTTATTGATACAAATTAACACTTTTTATGTTTTAAATTAAATAATTTTTAATTGTTTGCATAAATAAATTAAAATAAATACTTCAGCCAATGATTATTTGGGAATTTTTTGGGTTCATTCGTTAAGTAATTAATCAATTGCAGGAAAACGGTATGCACAGAAGGCATAATATTTATAACCTGTACTAAAATAACTTTAAAATTAATTGGTTGTACTATCTATAATAAGACAAAATCAATACATTATAGTTTGCAATTTTCATTATAGAATACTATTATGTATAGTGGCCAAACCCCTTATTCCTCGAGCTGCTTGCACTCAAGTGGGTAGGAGGAAGCGGGGTTGTGGGGTTGGTGGAGGAATAATGATTTTCAAGGTACGGATTACAAATCCGCGAAGTCAGATATTATTCTATACTACGAAGTCAGGAGACTTCGCAGAGCTGGCATCTTGACTACCAAGTCAGGAGACTTCGCAGAGCTGGTTAGTATTTTACTCTTTTATTAAATTATATGTAAAAGTAGAATTATCTTTAATTTTTAAAAAGTAATTCCCTTTTGTTAAGTTTGAAAAATCTTCTTTTTCAATATTTTTTCCCTTAAATAATTCTTGACCTATTTCATTATATAATTGGTAAACTTCATTTCCAGAAACATTTTCTAGTACTATTTTTGATGAAAATGGATTGGGATAAATTATGATTTTAGATTTCAAATTTAAATCAGTATTTGCTAATGTACTTGGATTTCCTCTTACACAAATAACATAATTACTATTCGTTTTAACATCATAAGTGGTAACTCCAAATTGTGTATTCCAATACCAAGCTTTAGTTGTTTGATTGGGTAAACTTGTTGAACTCCAATAATTATGAACTCCAATTGTACTAAAATAAATAGTATTTGCAGATGGATTAATTTTACTTTCATCGTTCAAAGATTGTAATTCTTTAATGTTTGGCAATCGCCAATCTGATGCAGTTGCTATTGTTAAATTTTCGGCGTAAGCCAAAGCGTTTTCCCAAGTTAGCACATTTGAATTTGGAACTTTTTGCCATTGTAAAAGTGTAAAATTATCAGTAATAGTTCCGTTGTTATTATCTGTAAAATGATTTGCAATAGTTGTTGAAGAATTATTTCTAACAGCTCTAACGTGAAATCTTTTAATTCCGCCAGCACTAACGGTTTCTGCTTTTGGATGATTGCCAATTCCGCCACCAGCATTAGTACACCAAACTTTTGTTGTAGAATTTAATTCGTAAGCATTTGTCCACCAATATTCTGCATTACTTGCAGTAAAAAAAGTAGTGTTTATTGCAGGATTATTGTTTTGATGGTTTAAAATACTAAAACTTTCTATCGGACTTGGTAATCGCCAATCTGAAAATCCTCCAAGAACTAAATTATTGCAATAAATTGTAGCATTTTCAATTGTCATTTCGCCACCGTCAACTTGTTGCCACATCAATCCTGTTACATTATCTGTAATTGTTCCGTTAGCATTATTGGTGTAAGATGGAACATTTATATTGTAATCATTATCTTCTCCAAAAGTAGTTGTGTAACTAGTATTTTGTCCAGTATCTGGAAGCAAATTAATAGTTTTTGTAACACTTTGAGCAATTGAAAAAGTACTGACAAAAAATAAAATAAGTTTTTTCATAATTACTTTACCAATAATTTTTTTGTTACAATTGAATTTAAAAACTGAATTTTTACAAAATAAGTTCCTTTCTCCAATTTTTTAATATCTATACTTGAATTAAATTTTTCTGTTTTAGAAACTAAACTTCCTTTTAAATCAACAATAGAAATGTTTTTAACATCGCTTTCTAAAAAGTAATTTCCTAAATTGATATGTAAAAAATCAGTGGTAGGATTTGGATAAATTGTAATTTTTTTTTCTGTTGTAATATAATCTATAGTGCTTAAATTTGGAACAGTACACAACGCTGGCCCATTATAATTGGTTGTAGTTGTTCCGGTTGGCGTAACGTATTGAAAAGTATAGGTTGTTCCAGTAATTGTAAAATTTGTCGCATAACCAGCAACACCATTTAAAGTATACAAAGTATTGTATCCATTGTTTGCATTTGCTGTGCAAGAAGTAATTAAAGCTCCATTTAATGGTGTCCAATTTTCATTCCTAACAGGATTTCCTTGTGGTTGTGGTATAATTTGCAAGGTGGCATCTTCGGTAACTTGTCCTACCATATTTCCTATCATATAGGGCGCAGTTGCGGTTCCGTGATAATGATAAACGCCATTAAAATGATGTCCATGATTGGCGTCAAGCGTTGCCATTGTTGCTCCAGTTGGTTCTAAACTTCCGTAAACTGCATAACCATCAAAAGCAAAAGCAATAGGTAAATTATAGGTAGTTTGTCCTAAAGTTATTAAATGTAAAGGTGCAGTATGGTAATGATAATCATCGCCACGACCACAATGTCCGCCATAATTATCAAGTTGTCCGTCAAGAAAAGAATCTACACCAGTATTGGTATGATAATTAAAAATGGGAACTCCATTGGTAGCAATTGCTATAGCCCCTTTTGTAAAATGTGTTGCCGAAACTGGAACTGGAGTTGCAGCCAAAACTGGATTTAAGGGAAATTGCCAATAATTAGGATTGATATAACATTTAGGAATTGCAACTTGCTGTTGCCAACCGTGATTAGAAATACCCACCATCATATCGTGTGTGGTAGGTATGCCGTAACTTTCTACATAAAAATAATTCGCGTCCCAATGCGTGGCAACATTTGGTTTGAATGGCGCGAACGCAGAATCAATATAAAGTGGATCGGTAGTGGTGAGCAGCGATTTGTAAATTTTATCGGTAAAACCATAGAGCAACGTAATGATTCCCACTGCTAAAACCGGCACAAAATATTTCAGTTGTTCACGCGCGGCAGTTTTATAAATGAAGCCGGAGAAGATTACCAGCAACAAAATAATCATCCAAAATTTTATATCGAATAAAGAGTAAACAGAAAAC
>JAYTNO010000235.1:0-17321 GCA_043748275.1 Flavobacterium sp.
AGTGCCAAGTATTAATGGTGCTGTTACTTCTTATAGTATTTCGCCAAGTTTGCCATTTGGTTTGTCTTTCAATACAACTACAGGTGTTATTTCTGGAACACCAACGGTTTTGACTGCAACTGCAACGTATACCGTTACCGCTAACAATTCTGGTGGTTCGACTACTTTTGGAATAATAATTACTGTGAATGATCCTGCGCCTAATTCGTTGACCTATTTGTCTCCGAATGTGTTTACAGTGAATTCTTCGGTAGTAAATTTAGTACCAAGTATTGCTGGTGTAGTTACTTCTTATAGTATTTCTCCAAGTTTACCAACTGGTCTTGTATTTAATACTTCAACTGGTGTGATTTCTGGAACACCAACTGTTTTGGCTGCAATTGCAACGTATACCGTTATTGCCAATAGTACTGGTGGTTCAGTAACTTTTGATATTATAATAACTGTAAAAGATGTTGCTCCAGTTAATTTAAGTTATAACTCCCCAAATTCATACACAATTGGAAGTTCAATATCTATTTTAACGCCATCAGTTACAGGTAATGTTATATCGTATAGTGTTTTCCCTAATCTGCCATTAGGATTAACATTAGATGTATTTACTGGTGAAATCTCTGGAATTCCAACAACTATTACTCAATCTGCAACATATACTGTAACCGCAATGAATTCTGGTGGATTTGCAATTTTTGGAATTTTAATAACTGTTAATGATAGAGCGCCCGTTAATTTGAGTTATAACTCACCAAACATATTTACTATAGGTAATACTATTCCAAACTTAGTACCTATAGTTACTGAGAATGTATTGTCTTATAGTGTATTACCAAGTTTACCTGATGGTTTAACTTTAAACCTTACTACGGGAGTTATTTCTGGTACACCAACAACAATTACTGAAACAGGTATTTATACCGTTGTAGCATTAAATTCTGGAGGTTCAACTACTTTTGGGGTTGTTATTACTATAAATGATATTCCTCCATTTAATTTATCATATATAACTCCAAATGTATATTCAGTAAATACAATCATTACGGACTTAACTCCGACGGTTTCTGGTGGAATTGTTACTAATTTTACAATAATACCTAGTTTACCTGAAGGTTTACTGTTGAATCAAGCCACAGGTGTTATTTCTGGAATTCCAACAGTAATCACAGAAACTACTACATATACTGTCATAGCTTCAAATTCTGGAGGGTCAACTTCTTTTGATATTGAAATAACCGTTAATGACAATGCTCCATCGGCTTTAGAATATATTTCGCCAAATGTGTATACTGTTGGTACAACTATACAAGAATTATATCCAACATATGGTGGAATAATTATAAGTTATAGTGTTAGTCCAAATTTACCTGATGGTTTAATATTTGATACTGAAACAGGTATGATTTCTGGAACACCAACAACAGTAACCGTAACAGCTACCTATACTATTACAGGATATAATTCTGGCGGATCAATTTCTTTCGATATGGTTATTACAGTTGATCCGTCTTTAAATATTACCGAAAACACCTATTTAGGTTTTGGTGCTTATCCAAATCCATTTATTGATGTGGTTCATATTTCTGGTATACTAGATGATGTTTCATATAAAATATATGCAGCAGAAGGAAAATTAATTGACGCTGGCAGATTAAATAATTCTGAAATTGAATTTAGAGATATACCTGTTGGAATTTATTTCCTTAAACTTTATACTAAGGATAAAGTTCAAACTATAAAATTGATTAAAAGATATTAACTAAAAAGGAGGCAAATTAAGCCTCCTTTTTTAATTTATCAATTGTATCTTGCCAATTTCTAATATTGAGATTAAATTCTTTTTTGATTTTTGATTTATCTAAAACACTGTATTTTGGTCTTTCTGCTGGTGTAGGAAAATCTGTTGACGGAATAGGTATTAAGTCTATTTCAACTTTGTTGATTTCAAAAATTTTTTTTGCAAAATCATACCAACTACAATATCCTTCATTACTAAAATTATAAATACCATATGATTTTTTTTGACTTTGGATTATTTTAATAATAACTTCTGCTAAGTCTATCGCATTTGTTGGGGTTCCTATTTGATCTTTTACAACGCTTATGGACTTGCGATCATTTGACAACCTTAGCATTGTTTTCATAAAATTATTTCCAAAAGAGGAAAATAACCAAGAAGTTCTGATAATAAAATACTGCTTTAAAGATTTGATTATTTCTAATTCACCATCGCGTTTTGTAGCACCATAAATTCCTTTTGGGTTTGTGATATCTTTTTCATTATATGGTGTTTTTTTATTACCATCAAAAACAAAATCAGTCGAAACATGAATTAGTGTAGAATTAAAACTATTACAAACCTCAGCAATATTTTTTGCTCCAATAACATTTACAGCATACGCTTTTTCTTGTTCTGATTCTGCTTTATCAACTGCAGTATAAGCAGCTGCGTTAATACAAAAATTTGGTTTTAAGTTCAAAAAAACCTTATCTATAGCTAGTTTATTGGTAATGTCTAATTCAGAAGATGAATAAAAATAAAAATGAATTAGTTCGTTTTCTTGATTATTAAAGTTGGTTTTAGAATTTAGATTTGAAACAAATTGCAATGCTTCTCCTAGTTGTCCTTTGGCGCCTGTAACTAAAACTACCATATTTTTTTTGCTGATTCTAAAGTTGGTTGCACTTTATCTTTTTCGGATATAATTAGCTCTTCTTGAGATAGATTCCAATCTATATTTAGCGTTTTATCATTATAAATTATTCCTCCTTCAGATTCTTTATTATAAAAATTATCACATTTATAAAAGAAAGTTGCTGTATCACTTAATACTAAAAAACCATGAGCAAAACCTCTTGGAACAAAAATTTGTTTTTGATTTGAACCCGAGAGTAATATTGAAACATATTCGCCAAAAGTTTTGGAATTGGGTCTAATATCTACTGCAATATCTAAAACTTCTCCAGATAAAACACGAACTAATTTTGCTTGAGCGTGTTCTCCAGTTTGATAATGCAATCCTCTCAAAACTCCTTTTGAGGAAAAAGATTGATTATCTTGTACAAAATGTACCTTTGCTCCTATTGTTTTTTGAAAAGTATTTTCATTAAAACTTTCCATAAAATAACCTCTATCATCATTGATGATTTTGGGTTCAATAATATAACATCCTTCGAGTTTTGTAGCTATAAAATTCATTTAACTATATAATGCTTAACAAATGTGTTCCGTAACCACTTTTTAGTAAGGGTTGCGCTAATACTTTTAATTGTTCGGCATCAATAAATCCCATTTTGAAAGCAGCTTCTTCAATTGAACCAATTTTTAAACCTT
This sequence comes from Flavobacterium sp., assembly GCA_043748275.1. Taxonomy (GTDB): domain Bacteria; phylum Bacteroidota; class Bacteroidia; order Flavobacteriales; family Flavobacteriaceae; genus Flavobacterium. Next base: position 3,329 of record JAYTNO010000235.1, read on the forward strand.
GTCGTTCTTCTATAACTTGAACAAATTGTCCAGCCTGCATTAACGAATTAAAAGTACCTGTATCAAGCCAAGCTGTTCCTCTATCTAAAATACTGACTTTTAGTTTTCCGCGTTTTAGATATTCTTTATTGATATCTGTAATTTCTAGTTCACCTCGATGGCTTGGTTGAATATTGGCAGCAATCTCTACTACATCATTATCATAAAAATAAATTCCAGGAACGGCATAATTAGATTTTGGTGTTTCTGGTTTTTCTTCAATTGAAAGTACATTTCCGATTGCGTCAAAATCTACAACACCATATCGTTCTGGATCTTGAACATGGTATGCATATATTATACCTCCGTCAGGATTATTATTGGCTAACAATAAATCTGATAATCCTGTTCCGTAAAAAATATTATCACCTAATACTAGCGCAACTTTATCATTACCGATAAAATCTTTTCCGATAATAAAGGCTTCTGCCAATCCGTTTGGATTTTCTTGTACTTCATATTCAAAACGACAACCTAATTTTTTTCCGTCACCTAATAATTGTTCAAATAGTGGTAAATCATGAGGTGTAGAGATTATTAATATTTCTCTGATTCCAGACCATATCAATGTTGATAATGGATAGTAAATCATTGGTTTGTCATAAATTGGCATTAACTGTTTGCTAACTGCTAATGTAAGAGGATGCAATCTTGTACCTGAACCTCCAGCTAAAATTATTCCTTTCATTTTTGGATAATTTAAAATTTATTGATTGCTTAATTTTGATTGTTTTTTATAAAAACTAATAAAAAATTTGATTGCAACAAACATCAAAATAAATAAAAGTGGCAAAATTAATTTCATTTTTCCGTTGACTGCTTTTTTATTTTCAATGTTTATTGTAGTACTATTTTCTTTAACAATTTTATCAAGAGCTACAAGTTCTATCCTATGGTTTCCTTGTTCTCTTATTAAATTGTCTTTCGTTTTTATTACATCGTTTAATTGCGTGTTTTCGTTATAGTAAACTAATTTATCACTAGGAGCATTTCCGTTTACTTTGTTTGAAAAACTGTTTAGAAACCCATCTATTTGCGCAATAACGACATCGTTGGCTTTCATTTTTAGATTTACATTATTAATATACTCTTTTTGAATTTGAGAATAATACAAACTATTGTTTAAATAATTCAAGATTGGTTCTACTGTTTTTTTATCTGTTGTAAAACTTTTTGTAGAAAATGAAATCAAATGATATGGATAGTTTTTGCTTGTAGCATTTTCCTCTACGATTTTTTTTATATCGCTGTCTTCTGCCATTAATTTCAACAAATCAAAATTCTTTTCGTCTGCTGCAATAAATTTATATACATCAACAATAGGTTTTATTTCAATTTTTGAAAGTTTACTTGGTTCTAAAACTCCTATTTTTTGCAAGAAAACGGTATCGTTTTCTTTTATTTTAGAGTTCAATAAATCTATTTTTGAATACAAATAATCTGTGCTCCCAAAATTTGGTTGTACAATTATTTGATGATCATATGTTTTATTAGTTGTGTCTAAAAACAGACCCAAACCGACACCTATAATAAAAAGTACACTTATTACTATAATGTTCTTTAAAGCAAATTGAATACAATTAAAAATAAATTTATTGATTCCTTGAAAAAAGTTGCCGATTTTTTTAGAAATCAATGACAAATCTATTTCTTGATTTTCAGAATTGTTTTGTGAGTTTGTGCTCATTATATAAATGTTATTTTATATTAAATATTTGTGCTAAAATTTTTATGGTAATAAGATACGTTGGTTTTACACCTGTGGTTCCTAATCCTCCTGATGCCAATGTGCTTCCTGTTTCTAATGGATTATCAGATGCGTAATAAGCATATCTCACTTTCACATTAGGATTGATACTTTTTCTAATTTTTGATGCAGATTGAATCGCTTTCTGATAATATGCGCCTTCCATTTCTAGTCCTATAACTCCCCAAGTTGAGTCGTGAAAAAACTTTAATAAATCTTTATTTTGCAAAGAAGTTCCCAATACAGTAACCATTGGTCCGGCAAAAACAGGAATATCATTTCCTTCTAACATGGCAACTGTTAATTCGTTTTCAAACGGATAATTATCTCCTGTTCCTTCATTTATATGAGAAGACGGAATCATAATATCGCCTTTTCCTCCTTGCAGAATTCCAGCCTTACCCATTATTGAAACTGATTCAACATTTAAAAAAACTTTTTTGAATTTTGTTTCTTGATATGGCTTTAATAACTCATCAATAGTTTCGTATGCTTGTTCTCCAAAAGCATAATCCATAACTATTATAACAGGTTTTGCTTCTGCTAGCTTTGCTGTTGGAAATGCTGATTTTTTTAAATCAATTTTTGCCGTATCAAATATTTGGACATCAATATTTGTTCCTGATGTATCCGGAATTGATATCATACCATATTGCTTTGCAAAATCTTCGACTTTATTTCTCAAATCGTGTGCGCCAGATTTACTCAATTCTTCATAAATAAAGAAATCGGTTTGGTCTTTATATTTTGTTTTTAAAACATGTGTTGCAAATACAGAATTCATCACACTGTGCATATTGGCACTAATGATATGAATAGGTCTTTCTAGAAGTTGGTTTTGTTGTAAAACTTCTTTGATGTTGTTTGCCCATATTTCACCGTGAATATGATGTCCTAATCGTTCTCTTAATATAGGACTAAACGTAATTGTTCGTTTATTATTATCGACAATTTCTTCAATTGCAAGTTTTCCTAACCAATAAATAACATGAAGAAAACGATCTGGTTTTTCGGTTGTACCAAAAGCATCATAAATATCTAATACTTCTGCAAAAGTTCTGCCCAAAATATTAGCGGTATGCGAAATGGCTTTTTCTTTATCGATTTGAGTAAGTTTTTTGTTTTGCAAAACGGCTTGCTCTAATTTTTGCCAATCGCGAGTAACTTCTCCACTTTCGTCTATTAAAACACGGTCTTTAATTTTGTGTGATTCAATAAAAATAAACGTTAAATGTGTCAAAATATCATAGATGTCTGAACGACCACGAGTGATTTCAACATTCATTTGTTCTTCATCAATACGATAACAATTTCGTTTTCTTTTTGGAGGAACTATAGCTTTAAAATGTGATTTCGAATATCCTTCATCAGAAGTTAGATTGATAAATCTACATTCTTCAATCCCAACAGGAAGACGTTCAATTACATATAAAAGCCCGCTTAATTCTACTTTTTCTTCGGCAATGGTGCCGTAAATTTCTGGTCGTAATTGCAATAATGCTTCACGCAATGTTTCTCCTGAAACTCCCATTGGTTTATAGAATCCTCTGTTAAACAAATGGCGCATTGTGATGTACAGCTTTTCTACAGCGCTAGAAGATTCTTGCGCTCTTGACCGTACTATGTTTTTAATTTCTTTCATTAAATTTTATTTTCTAACCGACAAATATAGGTTTTTTATAGTTTAGTTAGTCAATATTAGATTTATTGCTGGTTCATTTACTGTAATTTTATCAGAAGATTTGTTGTCATTATTATCTCCTTGCTTATTCCATTTTCCTCCAGAATAGGTAAATAAAAAATCTCTTTCTACCCGATTGTATAAAACATACGGATAGTAAATAGTTTGAATATGCGATGTGTTTGTATTATAATCTGTGATTGTTTTTTCAATTTTATTTCTTTCGATTATTAATTTTTCAAAACCTACAAACAAGCCGTTTTTTGGCATTCGTAAATTATAATCGGTCAAATCAAAACTATTTTTTTTCACTCCGTTTTTGACTGTAACTATAAAATCTTTTTCTAAAAGTTCTTTTCCGGGAAAGCCATTGGGCTCTACTGAATAAAAATGAATTCTTATGGTTGCATTTTCTATTTTACTATCGGTAAAAATGGAAACTCGTTTTAAATATTTTGTTTTTTTATACGAAGAATGATAAGGGAAAAATTTCAAATCAATTCTTGGTCCGTTGTCAAAAGCTTGATAGGTTTCGTTTGGTGTTTTTCCGATTTCTATTTCTCTTGTTTCAAATCTTTTAGAAATAATAACTTCATCTAATTGATATGATCTGGGAATCATTTTTACTTCGATATTATCTCCTTCAATTTTGATTGCTTTTTTTTCAAATCCTAGTGCAGAAAAAATTAATTTTTTGTTTTTTTTATTGAAATTGATTGTAAACTCACCATTTTCTTCAGAAGTGGTGCCAATGTTTTCGTTTTCAACCCCAATATTTACAAAGGAAATGGGTTTGCCAGTTATACTATCTTTTACAACTCCTTTTATTTGAGCTGTTGCCGATAATGAAATTATAAGAAATAAAAAAAAGATGTGTTTTTTCACAATTAGTTTAGTTTATCGACAATAGTTCTTTCATTACTCAATCTAGGAATTTTATTTTGTCCACCTAATTTTCCTATAGATTTCATATAGTTTTGAAAACCGTTCTTTTTGACTTTTGTTATTTTTAATTTTTGCAAAACTTTCCCAACAATAAGATCATCATAATAAACATTTTGTTTTCTCATAGCATCATCAATTGTTTCTGAAAATGAATTCATATCTAGAGGTTCGTTTTCAAATTCTATAAACCATTCGTGATACGGCAATCCATCTTTAGGTATTATTTGTGGTGCAACTGTAAATTCGTTTATAGAGATATTTGTTCCTTTTATTGCTTCTTGCAAAGCACATTCGACCTCTTTACCAATAACATGTTCACCAAAGGCTGAAATATAATGTTTTATTCTACCAGAAACAATAACACGATAGGGTTTTAAACTTGTAAACTGAACTGTGTCTCCAATATTATATCCCCAAAGTCCTGCATTTGTTGAAATTATTAAAACATAATTGACATTCAATTCTACTTCGCCAATGGTATAACGTATAGGATTTTCTGAATAAAATTCATCTGATTTTATAAATTCATAAAAAATTCCTGAATTCAATAACAATAACATTCCTTTTTCTGATTGTGAATCTTGATAAGCAAAAAATCCTTCAGAAGCAGGAAAAAGTTCTATCGAGTCTACTTTTCTTCCGATAAGGTTTTCAAATTTGGCACGATAAGGTTCATAATTTACACCGCCATAAATAAATAAATTAAAGTTTTTGAACAATTCGCCAACTGGCTTTTGAGCCTTTTGATGTAGTTTTTCAAAATACATTTGCACCCAAGACGGAATACCAGAAATGACAGTCATATTTTCGTTGAAAGTTTCTTCAACAATAGTGTCAACTTTGGTTTCCCAATCTTCAATACAATTGGTTTCCCAAGTTGGCATTCGGTTTTTTTGGAGATATTTCGGAACAAAATGAGCTACAATTCCAGACAATCTTCCAAGTTTGATTCCGTTTTTTTCTTCTAAAATTGGGCTTCCTTGCAAGAAAATCATTTTACCATCAACAAAGTCTGCTTTGCCAGTTTCATGAATATAACTTAAAATAGCATTTCGTGCTGCTTCAATATGATAAGGCATTGATTCCCTTGTTAAAGGAATATATTTGGCGCCAGATGTTGTTCCTGATGTTTTGGCAAAATATAATGGTTTCCCAATCCAGAGAATGTTTTCTTCGCCTTTTACTACTCTATCAACATAAGGTTTTAGCGCTTCGTAATCTCTTATAGGAACTTGCTTTGAAAAATCTTTAAACGTTTTTATTTTTGAAAAATTATGGTCTTTCCCAAATTGTGTATTTTGGGCTTGTAGAATAAGTTTCTTAAAAACTTTTTGTTGGGTTGATACTGGTTTTTTTGACCAACTTTGGGTTTTGAAATAAATTCTTTTAGCAAATGCTTTTGCGGCTATAGTTTTTAAAGACATGTTGCTAATTATTCAAATTCAATAAATTGTGTTGGATCAATAGGGTAACCGTCTTTCCAGAGTTCAAAATGCAAATGAATTCCAGTTGATTCTTGGCCAGAGGAACCTGCAAGTGCAATGACTTCACCTGTTCTCACAATATCACCTTGCGATTTTGTTAATGATGCTGCGTGTTTATAAACAGAAATAAATCCGTTATTGTGTCTAATAATAATAACATTTCCTGTTGATGGTGTCCAGTCTGCAAAAATTATAGTTCCGTTTAAAATTGCTTTTATCGGAGTGTTTTTTGCCAAGGCAATATCAACTGCAAAATGTTTGTCTTTTGAATTGAATTTTTCGGTTATTGGTCCTTTTACTGGTGCAAAAAGTACTGTACTTACTTTTGATTGTGCTTTTTCAAAAAGATTGTATTTGTCTTCTTGAGCCACTTGTTCTCTTAGTTTTAAATCTTCTTCGGTAGGTTTTAATTCTTCGTCAGTAGAAGCTTCAACTTTTGTTGCAAAAATAGAGTCTTTATTTACTTGTGCATATTCTAAATCACCTGTAAGTACTTTTTTTATAGAAGAAATATAGGCTTCGTTTTTCTTTAAAGCATACGATAATGAATCTGATTTCAAAGCCAATTCGGTGGCATCTTTCTTTAGTTTTGTAGATGCATAACCCGGAATATATTCTTTCAATGGTGTAAAAGCGATAAGGTAAGTAGTTACTGTAATTATTAGTACTGCTCCTATGGTTGCCACGACAAAAACATTCATTAAAGTTAATTTTAATGAAAAAATTTCTTCGAATGTATCTTCATTCAAAATAACCAATCGGTTTTTTGTGAATAATTTCTTTTTGAGGAGTTGTCTTTTGAATCTTTTTTCTGGCATACAAAAAGTATATTTTACAAATATAGAAATTTATAAGTCTTGAAAAGTGCTTATTTTGGTAACTATTTTGTTTTGTTTTTACTATTCTTAAATATTTAACGTTAGAAAATCATAAATATTTGCTAATAATAGAAAACATTACTGCTATTTTCTTTTTATCTTTGCTGAAAGTTTTAGGAATATTGCTTCGGCATTAAATATAAATATCATGGGAAGATTAGGCGTTACAGAAATTCTTGTTATACTTGCGGTTGTTTTGTTACTTTTTGGAGGTAAAAAAATTCCAGAACTTATGAAAGGTTTAGGATCGGGAATTAATGAATTTAAAAAAGCTTCAAAAGGCGAAGATACAGCTGATACTAAAAAAGACGAAACTAAAAAATAATTTTTTTTAGAAATTCCAAATTATAAAATTCCAAAATCCAATTTAATGTTGGAATTTGGAATTTTTTTTTAAAGTATCATCGTCAACTGAATACGTTTTCGCTCTTCATCAACTTCAACCACTTTTACTTGAACGTGTTGATGCATTTTTACCACTTCATTTACATCAGATACAAAACCTGCTTTTAATTGGGAAATGTGAACCAAACCACTTTCTTTTACGCCAATATCAACAAAACATCCAAAAGCGGTGATGTTATTAACAATTCCTGGTAAAATCATTCCGGTGCGAACATCTTTTATAGTTTTTACATTGGGATCAAATTCAAAAACTTTAGCTGCTTTTCTTGGGTCTAAACCTGGTTTTACCAATTCTTTCAAAATGTCTTTTATTCCAAGAATTCCAATGGTTTCGTTAGTATAATTTTCGGGTATTATTAAAGCGATTTTTTCTTTATTGGCGATTAATTCGTTTACCGAAATTTTCAAATCTTTTGCCATTTTTTCAACTATTGGATACGCTTCTGGATGAACTGCCGAATTATCCAAAGGGTTTTTTCCGTTGTGGATTCTAACAAAAGCTGCAGCTTGTTGATACGCTTTTTCGCCTAATCTTGGTACTTTTTTTATTTGTTTTCTATCTTCAAACGGACCATTTTCTTGGCGATAAGCAATAATATTTTCGGCCATCTTCTCTCCTATTCCACTCACATAACTCAACAAGGATTTACTTGCCGTATTGATATTAATTCCTACTGAATTCACACAACGAATAACTGTGTTGTCCAATTCTTCTTTCAATTTTGTTTGATCCACATCGTGTTGGTATTGTCCAACTCCTATGGATTTTGGGTCAATTTTTACCAATTCGGCCAATGGATCAGAAAGTCGTCTTCCTATAGAAACTGAACCCCGAACGGTTACATCATAATTTGGAAATTCGTCACGAGCAATTTTACTTGCCGAATAAATGGATGCTCCAGCTTCAGAAACCACAAAAACCTGAACAGGTTTGGCTTCGCCCTGTTCGCCTTTGGCTCGAGTTTCAAAAGCTATTTTCTTGATAAAAAATTCGGTTTCTCGACTTGCTGTTCCGTTTCCAAGAGAAATAGCTTCAATATTGTAGGCGTTTACCATTGATTTTATTTTTTTCATAGCCATTGCCGTTTCATTTTGTGGCTGATGCGGATAAATGGTTTCGTTGTACAACAAATCTCCTTTTTCATCCAAACAAACTATTTTACAACCACTTCTGAAACCTGGATCTATTGCTAAAATTCGTTTTTCTCCCAATGGTGGAGCAAGTAACAACTGACTCAAATTTCCGGCAAAAACATCGATTGCTTTTATATCGGCTTTGGCTTTAGCTTCTTGCAACGTTTCATTAGAAATTGCTGGTTCTAACAATCGTTTGTAGCTGTCTTTTATGGCTAATTCTAGATGCGGTTTTGAATCGGAATTTTTATTTTTAATGATATTTTCTTCTATAAAATCAAGTGCTTCTTCGTTTTCAATTTCTACATTTAATTTTACAAAACCTTCAGCTTCTGCACGTAACATTGCTAAAAGTCGATGCGATGGTGCTTTTGAAATGGGTTCAGCCCAATCAAAATATTGAGAGAATTTTTGTGCAGCTTCGTCGTCTTTTTTTGTTTTAGAGACTTTAGTAGTAATAATTGCTTTTCGTTGAAATATTCTACGAAGATTTTTTCGGATGTAAATGTTTTCATTAATCCATTCGGCAACAATGTCGCGTGCGCCTTGTAAAGCTTCGTCTTCGTTTATTACATTTTTGTTTAAATATTTGGAAGAAATAAAATCAATATCATCGTTTCCTTGTGCCATCATTATTTTTGCCAAAGGTTCTAAACCATTTTCTCGAGCTACATCGGCTTTTGTTTTTTTCTTCTTTTTATAAGGCAAATACAAATCTTCAATTTCTTGTAAATCGTAACATTCGGTGATTTTTTTCTTTAATTCTGGTGAAAGTTGACCTTGTTCATCAATAGTTTTTAAGATGCTTTCTTTTCTTTTTACAATTTCGTCATAATGTTTAGAAAGTTTGGCAATTTGCTCAATTACCACTTCGTCCAAATTTCCGGTTTGGTCTTTTCTATATCGAGAAATAAATGGAATGGTGCAATCTTCTGAAAGCAGTTTTAAAGTTGCTTCAATGTTTTTTGGCGTTGTGTTTACTTGGGTTTGTATGAATAGTGTTTTGTTCATTTGGCACTTTTAAATTAACTTGTAAATAACACGAGATTCTTGTAAAATCTCCCGTTATTTACAAGTTGTATGATTTTAATAGCTTGTTGAAATTTTTAGATTTAATAAAATTATGTTTAATTTTATTAACTTGTATTTTTTCTAAAAAACCTAATTGTTCAAGGTTATTTAAATCTGCTCTTGCTGTGAAGCTTGAAATACTAAATCTATTTTCTATTTCTTTACTACTTAATACTCTATCTGAATCTTCATTTACTGTTTTTAATATTTGTGCTTGTCTATCATTTACATTTGGTATTTTAATGAATTTCGCTGCTTGAATTACTTCTTTCTGTTTTCTACCTATATAATCTTTCAATCCTATAAATGCTTTTTCCATCGTTTTTAAATGGTAAGTTATAAAATAAGTAATGTCGTTTTGGTCATTTTCTGTATATAAAAAAGCTTTTTCATATTGGTTTTTAGTGTCTTTAATAAATGTTGAAATGGTCAAATATTCAGTTAACCAATAACCATTTTTTAACATATACCAATAGAAAAGTGTTCTTGCAGTTCGACCATTTCCATCTGTAAATGGGTGAATCCAACCAATCATAAAATGGATAATAATTCCTTTTATGATTGGATGAATAAATGTCTTTTGTTCATTATTAAAAAATTCGCATAATTCATTAATCAAATTTTCAATTTCTTGATGTTTTGGTGGAGTATGAACAACTTCACTATTAGAATAATTAACTACAAAAATTTCATCATTTTCTCTAAAAAGACCTTCTTCATCTTTATTTTCTAAAGTATTATTAGATATAAGATTATGGATGTATAATAATTTTTCGGGAGTTAAATCTTCTGTTTTATGTTGAACAACGTGTTTCATCGTAACAAAATTATTCATAATCATTTGCTCCGATTTATTTTTAGGCTTTAGCTCTTTTTGAATCATTTCTTTAGCTTTTTTTCGAGTAGTATTTGCGCCTTCCATTTGACTACTAGAAATAGCTTCTTCCATAATTGAACTAATCATAAACCTAGTTTTATCAGTTTCTGCTATACCAACATTGCTTCCTAGATTTCCGCCAATATGTAAATCAAAATAATGTAATAATCGCTGCACAAAATCTGTTGTTACAAATTGAAACGAGTTGCTTCCAAAAGTTATTGTTTGTGAATTAAGTGACCGAGATAATTTTACAGCGTTCCAATATTCTTGAGGTGTTGCGGCTTTTGCTTTATATTTTATTTTATCCCAATATAAATATTCATCATTTATTTCTTTTAACTCACCTGATGATTTGAGTTTTGCATACAAATCAATAATTTTTTCATCATACATTTTAATTGGTGGAGGAGATTCAATCATAAAATTAAATTTTTGCTAAATTAGTAAATAATGCGAGAATCTCGTAAAATCTCGCATTATTTACTGGTTTTTATCTTCTTTAATCCTGAACGATAAAATCTTTTGGGTCTATTTTGTTGAATTCTGGTTGAATATTGATGTGATTGATATGAAATTGACGAAATAAAACCTGTTCTATTTCGTGAAGCAAATCATTAAATTCGCTCATTTTTATATCTTCAGAACAATCAAGATGTGCTTCAAGATGCAGTTCGTCATCATTTAAATGCCAAACATGAATATGATGTAATTTTCCAACACCTGGTATTTTATGTACTTCACGAACTATTTCTTTTATGTCTATATGTTCTGGTGTAAAAAGCATCAGCATTTTAGTTGATGTTTTGAGCAAATCTATTCCAACTACAATTAGATAAATAGCAATCAAAATAGTCATCACACTATCTACCCAGAACCAGCCAAAATATTTCATTAGTAATCCACCAATTAATACAGCTACCGATGCTAACATGTCTGTAAATAAATGCAAATAAGCCGATTTCATATTCAGGTTGTGGTCGGCATCTTTTTTTAATAAAATGGCAGAAAAACCATTTACTGCAATTCCTAAAATTGCAAGCCAAATTACCAATCCCGATTTTATTTCGTGTGGATTAAAGAATCGTTCTATTGCACCATAAATCAAAATTAAAGCAACAATAATAAGTGTTGCTGCGTTTACAAATGCTGCAATAAGTTCGGCTCTTTTAAATCCAAAAGTTTGATCAATAGAAGCTTTTCGTCTAGATAATTTGTGAGCAATATAACTAAATACTAAAGTAAGCACATCTGAGAAATTATGTAAAGCATCTGAAATTAATGCTAAACTTCCCGATATAATTCCTCCAACTATTTGTGCGACAGTAATTAGTATATTTAATAAAATAGAATATACTAAATTTTTACCTTTTACTTCGTGCTTGTGTATATGAACGTGATCGTGGGACATAATTAGATAATTTTTTAATTAGATATTTAGTTAATTATGAATAAGTATCTAATTAACATATTTTCTCATTATCTAATTGTATTTTATCAACTCTGTTTTGGTGTCTTCCACCTTCAAAATTAGTGCTCAAAAAAGTGGCAACCATATCAACCGCTTGAGGTATTGAGGTAAATCGTGCTGGAATACTGATAATATTAGCATCATTATGTTGTCGAGCCAATTCGGCAATTTCTTTGGTCCAGCATAAAGCTGCTCTTACTTTTTGGTGCTTGTTTGCTGTCATTGCAATACCATTCCCAGAACCACAAATTACGATTCCAAAATCTACATTTCCTTCGCTAACCTCTTTTGCAACTGGATGTCCAAAATCTGGAAAATCAACACTTTCGGATGTATTTGTTCCGTAATTGATTACTTCATATCCTTTTTGTTCTAGAAATTGAATAATAGCTGTTTTATAATCAGGTCCAGCGTGATCGTTACCAATAGCGATTTTCATAGTAAATAGTTGTTTGTTATCTTTACAAAAATAAGCATTAGTTGGCGTTGTTGTTTTATCAAAATCATAAAAAAATGAAATTTACAGGAATCGTGAAAACTTTTGGTGAAAATTCCTTAATGTGGGAAACTCATATCCCTATTCCTGATGCTATTTATAATAAAATGGTACTACTTGCAAAAGATAAACGAATAATATGCACATTAAATAATTCAATTACTATTCATTGTGCAATGATACCAAAGGGAACTTTTCATTATATTTTGATTAATAAAGAACTTTTTAAAAAATTAAAACTGGAGCTTAACACCAAAATTCAAGTTGAAATTGTTGAAGACAAATCAAAATATGGAATGAGCATTTCTGAAGAGTTTGAAGAAGTATTGTTTAGTGATCCTCAAGGAAGTCTTTTTTTTCATAAACTTACTTCTGGAAAACAAAGAACTTTAATTCATTTGGTCAATAAAGTCAAAAATTCGCAATCTAGAATAGAGAAAAGTTTTGTAATTGTTGACCATCTGAAAAAAGGGAAAGGAAACCTTGATTACAAGCTACTTGACGAAGATTTTAAAAATTTTAAAAAACAACAAAAAATATAACTTGCTCATAATCAATACTATTTATGTAATATAAATGTTAATTATTTGCATTGTTAATAGTATTTTTTAATCTGCTGATATTCAGTTAACTTTAAATTAACAACTTCTGTTAACAACTTTATATAGAATTTTAGAAGTTTTTTTAAGTTGTATCATTAAAAATTGTAATCCAAAACCCAAAGGATAAAAACAAATTTAGTTTGCCTTTTTTTTAGAAAAGTTATAGACCAAAAAAAGTGGTTTGTTAACAAAAATGGCTAGATCAACTTATCTACAAAAAGAAGTAGTTTGTAATTGTTAACAGTTGTTAATTGTTTTTTAAAAAGACTTTAAAATGAAACTTTTAACTATAAATTAAGATGTTCATAAGTCGTTATAAAAAAGCATAACTACAAATAAGGCTTTTATAAAATAAAGTTATTGTAGCTATTAACATGCTATAATAACCACCAAAAATTAAATTTAAAATCCTTTTTCTTTTTGTTGTTTTTAATAGATGTTGACAACTTTATCTTTTTTAGAGAAAAGTAAATAGAAAATAGATTTTATACTATATCTAAATTGGTATTTAAGTTATTTAAAATTTCTTTTACTTGATTCACATCGTTTGGATGCACTTTCAGGTCAATTCCTCCATAGGCAATAGTTGCAAAAGGATTTATAGAAATGAGATTTTCATTTTGAAAAAAATAAGGAATCCCTTCATTATCTAATACCGTTTTTAGTATTGTAATTTCGTGAGCAAAATTGAAAGTTGCAACGGTTATGAATTCGGACATTTTATAAAAAAAAATTAATAGTTTAGTAAATAGCTTTTTATATTATATTTTAGCAAAATATAAACAGATACACAGTAAAACTATGAAATTAAATTACAATCTAGGAATCTTATTTTTTGTTACTTTTTTTATTAACAACATAAGTAATGCACAAGCACCTTCTATACAATGGCAAAAATCACTTGGAGGAACTGGTATTGATAATGCATCATCTATAATTAAAACCACCGATGGAGGTTATGTGATTGCTGGAAATTCTCAATCAAGCGATGGCAATGTAACAGGAAATCATGGTAGTGATGATTTTTGGATTGTAAAATTAAATTCAACAGGAAATATCCAATGGCAAAAATCACTAGGAGGAACAAATATAGAATATGCAAATTCAATAATACAAACCATTGATGGCGGATTTATAGTTGCTGGAAGTTCTCAATCAAACAA
>JAYTNO010000236.1:0-2638 GCA_043748275.1 Flavobacterium sp.
TGATTATCAGCACTTTAATAAATGGCGTTGGGTTTTAAAAAAAATCTTGTTAAAAAAAGATATAATAGTTGTTTTTAATTAATACCATTTTATATATTAGCAAATGAATATTTAAAAAAGCAAATACCACTTCCGCTTTTTTATCATTATTGAAAACTTTTGAAGTAAAGTATTTGTTAACTTTTTAATTTAAGTTTAAATCAAATTTTTTTTGCATACAAAATCTAAAGAAAACTAAATGAGAAAAATAGTGCTAATTGTAAGTCTTTGTTTAATGATTTTAAACACTAGTTGTGCATTAAAAAGTGCCAAACTTGAATTAATGGTTCAATCAAAATTAATTGAAACCAAAAAAAATACAATCTCAAATCAGTTTGTTGAATTCAAAATAAACAAGAAAATAGAATTTGCAAATGAATGCAAGCAAGATAAAAACTCTTTTATACCAGCATTGCTTTATTGGGGTTGGAATTCGGAAATAATTTGTGAGTTTAGTAAAGAAACTATTGAAAACCAAATTAATGCTTCAATAAAAGACAAAATGAAATCTTTAGGATTGAATCAAATTTTTGACAATAAAAAACTAATAATAAATATTGATGATTTGCCATCAAAATTTAAATATCAAGAAAAAGGAGATGTAGTTATTTTATTATTTGCTTATGTTGACTCAGAGAAAAGATATATAGCACCAGAAAAAAATGTTTTTAAAGGGAGTTATAAAATTTTAGATAAAAATGATTCTGTAATCTTAGAAAAAGATTTTTTAGAAAACAATATGATAAAGCCTCAAGCAGATGTTTTTAAATCTTCAAAAAAATTAAGTTGGCAATATATTAATGCATATAATAATGAATTAGATCGTTTTATTTCAGTATTATTAGAAGATGTAAAAAAAAACTTGGAAAAAATTAAATCCTAAATTAAATAGAATCAATAACAAAATAAAAACACACAAATGAAAAAACTACTCATTACCTTTATTTTTCTTATTCCTTTTTTTGTTACTTCTCAACAACTTTATTATGGCAGTGGAGGAACGGTATTAAATTCTGAATACAAAAAAATAAATCCTATAGAAGTAAGGTCATTACTTGAAAAAAATACCGAAGCATTATCACTTTATAACACTGGAAGAGATAAAAAAACTTTTGGGAATGTACTTTTTTATGGGGGATTTGGACTTATTGTAGCTAATGTAGTATTTGCTGCAAATACGGATAACACTAATTATAGCTACAGCAATAACGGAGTTGTAAATGCAGACTCTAAAAGATCGAGTATGACAGTTGCGTTGATTGGTGGAGCATTTGTAGTATTATCAATACCTATAAAAATTGGGTATATTAAAAAGATAAAATCGGCAATTTCTAAATATAATAAAGGACTTACGGATAATTACAAAACAACTCAAAAACTCACATTGGTAGCAAGTAATCAACAGTTTGGTTTTAGGTATGAATGGTGATTTATTATGATTTATATTTTAAAAATTTAAAAAATTGTTTCTACAAAGCATAGATTGTTTGTTGATACTATTTTTTATTTTCAATTCTATTCTATTTACATTTTAAACTGAAATATATTATACTTACCGTTACAGTATTTTTAATGAATTTAAATTAAAAAATACTTATTAAAAAAGACTTAAAATTTGAGTTAAAAAAAATCAATTTCCTACTTTTTGAAGTATTTTTGCGTGACTTAAAAATATTTCTCCACAATGGAAAAAAAGATACTTTCCTTTTTGTTTTCTACTCGTTTAATGGCTTTTTTATTCTTGGCGTATGCAGTTGCAATGGCTTGCGGAACTTTTATAGAAAGCGAATACAATACTGATACTGCTAGAATTTGGATCTATAACACCAAATGGTTTGAGTTAATACATTTGTTTTTTCTGATAAACTTCATCGGAAATATCAAAAGGTATCAACTTCTAAAAAAAGAAAAATGGGCTACTTTGTTACTTCATTTGTCTTTTATTTTCATCATTATTGGTGCTATGATTACGCGATATATCAGTTATGAAGGAATGATGCCAATTCGAGAAGGCGCATCATCCAATCAGATATATTCAGACAAAACCTATCTCACATTTTTTGTTGATGGCGAGTATAAAGGCGGAATGAAACGCAGAATTTTCGAAAAACCATTATTGCTTTCTCCAGTAACCAATAATAATTTTACCATTTCAAAAGAATTCGGAGATACTCCTTTTGAAGTTGTTTACAAAGAGTACATAATGGGTGCAACCGAAACCATTAAAGAAACCTCTAATGGAAATTTGTATCTGAAAATGGTAGAATCTGGTGATGGTACACGACACGAACATTACTTAAAAGAAGGCGAAATTCAGAATATTCATAATGTATTATTTGCTTTGAACAAATTTACCAAAGGCGCAGTTAATATCAATACTACCGGAAGTGCTTACACTATAGAAACACCATTTAATGGTCAGTTTATGAGAATGGCAGACAAAATGCAAGGTCAAGTAATTAAAGATTCTATGCAACCTTTAATGTTGCGTTCATTGTATAATGTTGGTGGAACCCAATTTGTTTTTCCAGAAATTCCAAAAAAAGGAGTAAAAGCTTATACTTCTAAAAATAATTTTAAAGATAAAAAACACGAAGAT
>JAYTNO010000237.1:0-7172 GCA_043748275.1 Flavobacterium sp.
TGTAATCTGGGTTTGAACCAAAGTTGGCTGCGTAAGTTGCTTCTCCAAAATTGAGATAATGCGACGAATTGTCTTTTAAATTTCTGACATACAATTGCACCAATCCATCTTTGCGTTCGTTGATAACAATAAAATCTTTAAATTCTTCGACACCTTGCAGCAATACGTCTTTGCGATGAGGAATGACTTCTTTCCAATTGATTGCATTGGTTTTGTTTAATTTACACTCCATTAACTTGAAATTCAAAGCACTGTCTTTATTGGTTAAGATTAAAAATTTATCTGCCAATGTAATCACATCATATAGGACATTTTTCATTCGAGGTTGAAAAATTTTGAATTCCGCATTTGGTTTTGTAGCATCAATAATTCTAATTTCTGTTGACATCGTTGCATTGGAAGAAATAAAAATGAATTTATTGTTTTTGCTTTTGCTAACGCCAATATAATTGCTTTTGTCTTTTTCGTCATACACTATGACATCTTTTGCTGAACCCAACGTATGACGTTTTATCTTTTCAGACAAAAGTGTTACAGGATTTTTGAAAGTATAAAAAATAGTCTTGTTGTCATTAGCCCAACAGGGATCTCCTTCGGTATTGACTACAGCATCTTTAAGTAATTCTCCCGTTTCAAGATTCTTGACATAAATAGTGTATTGTCTTCTACTTACTATATCTACCCCAAAAGCCAATAGTTTATTATTATCGCTTATCGCAAATCCAGAAGCGGCATAATAAGCGTGACCTTCTGCCATTTTATCCACATCCAACAATACTTCTTCTGCGCCATTCAAGCTTTCTTTTTTACGACAATATTTGTAATATTGCTTCCCTTCTTCTGTTCTTGAATAATAGTAGTATCCGTTTTTAAAGACAGGTAAACTTTCATCTTTTTCTTTGATTCTGGCTTTCATTTCTTGGAACAAATCGGCTTGCATTTTATTTGAACCACTCATTGCCGTTTCCAAATAGGCATTCTCAGCTTTCAAATAATCAACTACTTTTGTGCTATCAGGTCCTTTTCCAAAATAGTCATACATCCAATAGTAGTTGTCTAATACTTTGTCATTATGCAGATTTCGCCAATGTGCTTTTTTCTCCGCAACTGGTGCTGCTGCCTTTTGGAATTGAGCATTTAAAGCCATTGAACAAAAAAACAGCCCTAATACTATTAATGTTTTTTTCATAATTAATTTGATTTCTTATTGCTTAAATCCATTATTGTAATTAAAGTCTCCTAACAATAACTCAATATGAATGTTATCGCTAAAGTAAAACAAAAAATCCCGATTGCTCGGGATTTCTTATAAATATATCAAAATTAAATTTTATTTCAGTTTCTTTTTAATAGCAACTTCGTGGTACGATTCAATAACATCTCTTTCTTCAATGTCGTTGTATCCTTTTACTTGAATACCACAATCATATCCTTTAGCGACATCTTTAACATCGTCTTTAAAACGTTTTAAAGCTAAAAGTTCACCTGTAAATACGACTACTCCTTCTCTAATAATTCTAATTTTAGAATTTCTTGAAATTTTGCCATCCATAACCATACAACCTGCAATAGATCCTACTTTAGATATTTTGAAAATTTCTCTAATTTCTGCTGTTCCTGTTATTTCTTCTTTCATTTCTGGAGCAAGCATTCCTTCCATTGCATCTTTCAAGTCATCTATAGCTGCATAGATAATAGAATAATAACGAATATCGATTTCTTCTTTGTCGGCTAATTGTCTCGCGTTTCCTGCAGGACGAACATTAAATCCAATAATAATTGCATCTGAGGCAGATGCTAACATAACATCTGTTTCTGTAATTGCACCAACTCCTTTGTGGATGATATTGATTTGGATTTCTTCTGTTGATAATTTTGAGAATGAATCTGATAAGGCTTCAACAGATCCATCAACATCTCCTTTAAGGATGATATTTAATTCTTTAAATTGTCCTAATGCAATACGTCGTCCAATTTCATCAAGGGTAATATGACGTTGTACACGAACAGATTGTTCACGCATTAACTGCGTACGTTTTGCAGCAATTGCTTTAGCTTCTTTCTCGTCTTCAAAAACATTAAATTTATCCCCAGCTGTAGCAGAACCATCAAGGCCTAGAACAGATACCGGTGTTGAAGGACCAGCTTCTTTAACTATATTTCCTCTTTCATCATGCATTGCTTTAATCTTTCCGTGATGTTTTCCGGCAAGCATATAATCTCCAACTTTTAATGTTCCGTTTTGAACTAAAATTGTTGATACATATCCTTTTCCTTTATCTAAGAAAGCTTCAACTACTGTGCCTGATGCTGCTTTATTTGGGTTAGATCTTAAATCTAAAATTTCAGCTTCTAGTAATACTTTTTCTAATAATTCTTTTACACCTGTTCCTGCTTTTGCAGAAATGTCATGTGATTGTATTTTTCCTCCCCAATCTTCAACTAGCAAATTCATTCCTGCTAATCTTTCTTTGATTTTTTCTGGGTTGGCATTTGGTTTATCAATTTTATTGATTGCAAATATAATGGGTACATTTGCTGCTTGGGCGTGACTAATTGCTTCTTTTGTTTGTGGCATTATATCATCATCTGCGGCAATAACAATGATAGCAATATCTGTTACTTGAGCACCACGAGCACGCATCGCTGTAAAGGCTTCGTGTCCTGGTGTATCTAAAAATGCTATTTTTTGTCCATTATCTAAAGTAACTCCATATGCACCGATATGCTGCGTAATTCCTCCTGATTCTCCAGCAATTACATTTTCTTTACGGATATAATCCAAAAGGGATGTTTTACCGTGATCTACGTGACCCATAACGGTAACAATTGGAGCACGAGGCAATAAATCTTCTTCATTATCTTGAACAACTTGTATTGCATCTTCTAATTCTGTAGTAATGAACTCAACTTCATACCCAAATTCATCAGCAACAATAGTTAATGTTTCAGCATCTAAACGCTGATTCATGGTTACCATTATTCCTAGAGACATACAGGTTCCAATTACTTTTGTAATTGGAACATCCATCATTATAGCGATTTCACCTACCGTAACAAACTCAGTAACTTTTATAGTTTTACTTCCTTCGTCAATGGTTCTTTGTTCGTCATCAGATTTTTGACGGTGCGTATCTCTTTTGTCTCTTCTGTATTTTGCAGCTTTAGATTTACCACCTTTACCTTGTAGTTTCTCTAAAGTTTCTCTAATTTGATTTTTTACTTCCTCTTCTGTAGGCTCCACTTTAGCCACAATAGCAGGACGATTACCTTTTACAAAACCTGGTCTCGCACTTCTATTTGCATTATTTGCTGCACCTCCAGTATTAGGGATAATTTTATTTGCTCCTGGAGTTCCTGTTCCACCTGGTCTAACTTCACCTGGTTTTGGCGGAATACGCTTTCTTTTATTTTTATTTGCATTCGAATTTGGATTCGATGCATTATTAACCCCTGGTTTATTAGGTGTGATTTTCGGTTCTTCTTTTTTCTTTTTAGGTTTATTAAATTGAGATAAATCAATTGTTTGACCTGTTAAAGTTGCACCTGATAATTTTTGATATTGTGTTGTAAATTCTTCTGTTGGAGCATCTTCAACTTTTTCAGCAACGATAGATTTTGGTTTTTCAACCACTTTTTCTTTCAAGACAACTTTATCTGAAGCATTTTTTTCTGAAGCAGGTTTTTCAACTAGAATAGGTTTCTCAACTTCTGCTTTTGGAGTAACAACTTCAACAGGTTTTGGAGTTGCTTCAACTGGTTTTGGAGCTGGTACAGTAGCTTTTTTTGGATTTAAATCTATTGTCCCTACTTGTTTTGGTCCTGTTACTACCGCCTTAGCTTTTATAACTTCTTGACGTTGACGTTCTTCGTCTAATTTGCGTTTGTCTTCGATTTCTTTTTCTCTTTCAACACGCAATGCTTCTTTTTCTTTTCGTTTTTCCTCACCAACTTCTTTAGAAGCTTCTTTATTTCCTTTATCTCCTGCAAATTGATTTTGTAGAATATTAAATTCTGCATCAGAAATTTTTGCGTTTGGATTGGATTCAATAGCAATCCCTTTATCTTTTAGATAATCCACAGCTCTTTCTAACGAAATATTTAATTCCCTTAAAACCTTGTTTATTCTTATTACTCTTTCTTCAGACATAAAATCTTTTTATTAGTATCTTTTTTTTGTTGTGTTGTTGTAGGTAGAAAATACAAATTAACTATTAAATTCTTCTTTTAAAATGCGCATTACATCTAATATTGTCTCTTCTTCAAGATCTGTTCTTCTTACTAAATCGTTTACATCTTGTTTCAAGATACTTCTTGCGGTATCCAAACCTATTTTCGCAAACTCTTCAATAACCCAAGCTTCTATTTCGTCCGAAAATTCAGTTAATTCTACGTCATCCTCTTCTTCTGCAACATTTCCTTCTCTGATAACATCTAGCTCATAACCTGTCAATTGACCTGCTAGTTTGATATTATGTCCTCCACGACCAATTGCTTTAGAGACTTCTTCTAATTTCAAGAAAACTTCTGCTCTTTTAGTTTCTTCGTTAATTTTTATAGAAGATACTTTTGCAGGGCTTAATGCTCTTGTAATATATAATTGAATATTTGTTGTGTAATTGATTACATCAATATTTTCGTTACCTAATTCACGAACAATACCGTGTATACGTGATCCTTTCATTCCAACACAAGCACCAACAGGATCAATTCTATCATCATATGAATCAACAGCTACTTTTGCTTTTTCGCCAGGAATTCTTACAACGTTTTTCACCATAATCAATCCGTCAAAAACTTCCGGAATTTCTTGCTCGAATAATTTTTCTAAAAACTTTTCTGAAGTTCTAGACATAATAATTTGAGGTTTATTCCCTTTTAATTCAACGCTTTCAATGATTCCTCGAACATTATCTCCTTTACGGAAAAAGTCTGATGGAATTTGTTTTTCTTTTGGAAGTACAATTTCATTTCCTTCGTCATCTACCAAAATTACAACTCTTGGACGAACATGATGTACTTCTGCTGTATAAATTTCGCCAATTAAATCTTTAAATTGTTTGTAAAGATTAGTATTATCGTGTTCGTGTATTTTAGAAATTAAGTTTTGACGCAAGGCCAAAATTGCTCTTCTTCCTAAATCTATTAATTTTACTTCTTCCGAAACTTCTTCACCAATTTCAAAATCTGGTTCGATTTTTCTAGCTTCTGTAAGTGTAATTTCTTCATTTTCTAGGTCTAAATCATCATCTGCAACGATAACTCTTCGTCTCCAGATTTCCATATCTCCTTTATCTGGATTGATAATAATATCAAAATTATCATCTGATCCAAATTTTTTCTTCAATGCATTTCTAAACACATCTTCTAAAATCGCCATAAGCGTTACACGATCAATAAGTTTATCGTCTTTAAACTCTGAAAATGAATCGATTAATGCTAAATTTTCCATTCTAACTTTTTAATTAAATGTTACTGTAACAATTGCTTCTTTTATTTCTGAATAAGGAATTTCCTGGTGTTTTTGCACGGTTTCTTTTCCTTTTCCTATTTTCTTTGGTTCTCTGGCTTGCCAAGCTAGAGTAATATATTCATCATTGGCATCAACCAATTCAGCTTCGATGGTTTGTGTTGCTAGTTTTACTATTAAAGTTCGACCTATATTTTTTGTATATTGCCTTTTTAATTTTAATGGTGATCCAACTCCAACCGACGCTACTTCTAGAGAAAAATCTTGCTCTTCTCTATCTATGTTGTGCTCAATTGCTCTACTAATGTCTATACAATCTTGCAAAACCACTCCGTTATCTCCATCTAAAGTTACAATGATTTTGAAAGCATCTGTAATAGTCATATCAATTAAAAAAATTGACGGTTTTTCTTCCAAACCTGCTTCCAGTAACTGATTAACTTTTTCTTTAAATGTCATATTTTTATAAAAAGAGGGAAGCTATGCTTCCCTCATTATCTAATATTTTTAATAAATAACGGTGCAAATATAGTGTTTTTTTTATAAATCAAAAATCATTGTTTAATGTTAAAAAATTATATACCTTTATTGAATTGATAATTAATACAAAATTTATATAATTTTTTACTCTTATAGTTATGAAAAAGATCTTAGTTCCTACCGACTTTTCTGAACATGCAGAATATGCTTTGAAGGTAGCTGCGCAAATTGCCAGAAAAAACAACAGTGAAATTATATTACTTCACATGCTCGAATTACCTCAACAAGCTGGTGATGCAATTGGAAGCGGACACAATATACCAGAGATAATGTTATTTAAAAACAAGGCAATATCCAATCTTGAAGATTTAATGGATGCTGAATACTTAAACGGTTTGAATGTATCCGAAATTGTTCAATTTGAGAAAGCTTTTGAAGGTATTTTGGCAGTGAGTAAAAAAAACGACATTGATTTTATCGTAATGGGTTCTCACGGAGCAAGTGGTTTTCAGGAAATGTTCATAGGGTCTAATACCGAAAAAGTAGTTAGATATTCTGATGTACCTGTATTGGTTATTAAAGGTGATACTGGTGAATTTACTGCAAATAATTTTGTTTTTGCTTCTACATTCTCTGATGAAATTAAAAAACCATTTTATAAATTATTAGATTTTGCTTCCGGTTTTAACTCACATTTGAATTTGGTTATGATTAATACTCCAAATAGTTTCAGGCCAACTCATATTGCTGAGAAAATAATGGAGGATTTCATGAAGGATTACAACTATTCTAATTATTCTTTACACATATACAATGATGTAAATGTTGAAAAAGGAATTCTTAATTTTTCTACCAAAGTAAAAGCAGATTTAATAGGTATGTGTACTCATGGCAGAACAGGTTTTGCTCATTTCTTTAACGGAAGCATCAGTGAAGATTTAGTAAATCATGCGGTTAGACCTGTAATTACTTTTAAGATATAAAAATAACTTTTTGCCTTAAAACTAAAAAACTCCTTAACATTTTATGGAGTTTTTTTATTTATATTCTTTTATAAATCAAGAAAGTATTTGGTTTTTATGTTTCTTAAATAAAAAAAGCCTCTCAAAATTTGAGAGGCTTTTGTTGGTCTACAAGGACTCGAACCTTGAAAGACTGCACCAAAAACAGTTGTGTTACCATTACACCATAGACCAATTCCATTGCTGTTAAGCGAGTGCAA
>JAYTNO010000238.1:0-2628 GCA_043748275.1 Flavobacterium sp.
AAAACCCCAATTGCGCCAAACCGCTCATATCTTTGTTTCTAAATCAAATATAAAAAAATACCTTTGATAAATAACTAACAATAAACAAGACAAAGTTGCCAAATTGTAAAACCGCTAGATACGTTTTTAAGACGATATTGACTAACAGGGAAATCAACTTTGTTTTATTACATTCAAGTCACAATAAGTACTTAAGCGCTTGATTTCGGATTAAGACGTTGTATAAAAAATGAGCTAAGACCTGTGTGATATTTGTTTATTTAAAACCAATAAATTATGACTATAAAGTATTCTATCGGGCTTGATATTTCAAGCAAAAAAGTAAACGGAAGTATCAGTTTAATTGATGACAATCAGAAAGTTACTGTAAAGTCAAGTATTGTTTTCAATAACTCTTTAAAAGGATTTTGTGAGCTATCACTTTGGATTAATAAGTGGCATACCGAAAGTGAAATTCCACTTGTGATTTGTATGGAAGCAACAGGGGTTTATCACGAGAACTGTGCCCTTTATCTCTTTGAAAAAGGGTATGATGTTTCGATAATTCTCCCTAACAAAGCCAAGCACTATCTAATTTCTATTGGATTGAAGTCTAAAAACGATTCAATAGATGCCAAAGGATTATCAAAAATGGGAGCCGAACAATGCCTTGATTTATGGCAACCAGCAGGTAAATATTTTTATGAACTGCGACAATATACTCGCCAACACCAGAATTTGCAAGAACAAAAAACAGTCATTAAAAATCAATTACACGCTTTAGAATTTGGTATGTACCAAGTCAAAGCAGTTGAACAACAACTTACTAAAGTAGTTCAACTCTTTGATAAACAAATCAAGGAGTTAGAAAATATTATAAAAAACCATTTAGAAAAAGATGAAATTGTTGCACAAAAAGTAGCCAACATTTGCCAAATTAAAGGGATTGGAATCTTAACGGTAGCTACTATTTTAGCAGAAACCAATGGCTTTGAATTGTTTAAAAACTACAAACAATTGATTAGTTATTCAGGATTTGACGTTGTAGAACGTGAGTCAGGAAGTAGTGTTACGGGTAAAACTAGGATTTCTAAAAAAGGGAATTCTCATATTCGTCGGGCACTATTTATGCCAGCATTTACGGCAGTAAAGTATCAAGAACCATCTTTTTTTGGACTGTACCAGCGAACCTATGCTAAACACGCCATCAAAATGAAAAGTTATGTAGCGGTTCAAAAAAAATTACTTACAACGATCTATCATCTATGGAAAAAAAATGAAGAATATAACCCCAACTACATTTTTATTATCCCAGAAAAGGAACAAGAGATTTCTTGTTTGCTCGGCTTTGAAAAAGTCACATCAGCATAAAAAAATAGCCCCAATCAAGTTGAGGCTATACAAGGTAAACGTCCAGTGAAAAATCAAAATAAGCTTCCTCTTTGCTAATACAAATTTAGACAAAATAAAGTGATAAAATTTGTTTTTTAAGATAGTACCTGTTGGCAGATAGTGCCTTTATTTAATTCGGTTTATGATTTTCCCAATATTCTCTTGGCGTTACTATTTTAGTTTCTTTGTAAGTTGGAAATATAAAATCTGTTGTATTTCCAGTTATTACAAAATCGGCAATACATTCATCTGCAAGTTCTAAAACCATATTATCATCAGCGTCAGAAATTAAGTTCAATCTTATTTTCGGCTTGAACATTGTTGCTTTCGTTTCAATTTCTACAAGCAATGCTTCTGCTCGTGAGAAAAAATCGTGAAATCTTGCAAACTTTTCTCTTCTTAATACGTCATAATATTCAGCCATTAATTCCTCCGAAACACACATTTCTATTTTGTCATCGATAAAAAGTTCGTTTACGATTGTGTAAGGATAACTTTTCTGAATTAATGAAGAAATAATTACGTTTGTATCAATTACGATTCTTTGCATCTTTTCTAACCGCTTTTACTTCGTTCGTAATTTCGTCCATTGTCATTTTTGAAAGACCATATTTTTCAGCAAGTTCAATACACTTACTCAAATTTTGACGAGTTAATTCTTTACTTACAATGTCTACGAAATCAGTAAAATTTAATTTACTATCTTTTATTCCGAATTTGTTAAATTCTAAGTCTGATATTGATACGCTCAATGTTCTCATTTTCTTAATTTTTTTTCAAAATTACAAAAATAATTTCATTTTTAATTTATAGTTTTCTTTTTTACGATTTTTTTGGGCATTTCTGCCAACTATATATTTACGAATGATTTGATAATTGTTTTACGATAATTCGTTTATAAACTGTTGTTTATAGGGTTTTTATGAAGTTATTTTTTAAGAGTAATTTTAATTATAACAAGCAAAAATAGATTTTTGTATATTTAATCAATTGAAAATCAACAAAATGATAAAACGTCAATAAAACCGACTAGTGGCAACTATTGTTAAAAACTATTGCCGATTGTGAATAAGTTTGACTACTTTTTTGAATAAAATTTTCCAATCTTTGTAGTCTACTTTATAAAAAAAATTCAGTCCATTTTTCAAATAAAAATATAAAACTATGACAGCAATCGAACCAATTTTACAAGAAAACAAAAACCGTTTCGTGATTTTTCCAATCAAACATCAAGATATTTGGGAATGGTACAAGAAA
>JAYTNO010000239.1:0-2616 GCA_043748275.1 Flavobacterium sp.
TATTTTAGAAGAAACCGAAGCGCTGCTGCGACTTTCCGGCGGTGATGGACGCAAACTATTAAATATTTTTGAACTTGTCGTAAATGCTTCTAATAAAGACGAGATTATAATTACAAATTCTAGAGTTTTAGAATTAGTACAACAAAACACAGTTCTCTATGATAAATCGGGTGAACAACATTATGATATTGTTTCGGCATTTATAAAATCTATTCGCGGAAGCGATCCCAACGCTGCTGTATATTGGCTTGCAAGAATGATTGAAGGTGGTGAAGATGTAAAATTTATTGCCCGTAGAATGTTAATTCTTTCCAGTGAAGATATCGGAAATGCAAATCCGACTGCTTTTATTATGGCAAATAACACATTTCAGGCAGTTTCAACCATTGGATATCCTGAAAGCCGGATAATTTTGAGTCAATGTGCTATTTATTTGGCTACGTCACCAAAAAGCAATGCAAGTTATCTAGCTATTGCAAAAGCGCAAGAATTAGTTGCTAAAACTGGAGATTTACCTGTTCCAATTCCGTTGCGTAATGCTCCAACCAAATTAATGAAAGAATTGGGTTATGGTGAAGAATACCAATATTCTCACGACTTTGCAAATAATTTTGTGGATGAAGAATTTTTGCCAAATGCTATTGCTGAAACACCTCTATATATTCCCGGAAATAATTCTAGGGAAAATGGAACGAGAGAATTTTTAAAAAACAGATGGAAAGATAAATATGGGTATTAATTTATTAAAACTTCACCTCTACTCTTTCAGAAAATAATTTTTGATTCTTATAATATTCAAAAAACCATTGATCATCTTTTAAAATCAATACTCCTTGAACTTCCTCTTTTATTGCAATAAAACAATTTGCATTTGATGTTTTATAAATTTTCATAATCACCTTTGGAGAATTATCTATCAATTGAAAACCATTTATGATTGGTTGAGCAAATAACATTGAAGATTCAGCATCAAATGATTCTGAAGCAATTGTTTTAGATTCTGAATTATTTACTTCTTTTTCATCCTTTTTAATTTCAATTTCAGCTATAGGTGTGTATTTATAATTTAAAGTTTTAAAAGATTGTAATGCTTCGCGTAAAGCTTCATTATAGGCTAAATTATAATCTTTTTCTTTACTTCTACCTTCTGCCGATGTAAATAAAATAGTGTTTTTACAATCTTTTAATATGATTTTAAGTTTTGTGGTAATGAAACTTCCATTACTAATAACATCAACATATACTTTATTACAATTATTATTTAATAATTCTTCTGGCATTGCATCTGTGTTTAAATAAGTTGTAAAACCAAATTGTTCAAGATACATTTTGGTTAATATATTAAGTCGATATTCATTCGGTATATTTTGAAAACCAAATTTCGAAGGTACTATTGCATATTTATAATTATTTAAATCAGAAATTTGTGCATTTGCAAAATTTGCAAATAATACCAAAAACAATATCATTTTCTTTATCATGTCAACTATTTTTATAAATTATTCGATTTTAAATTTTACTAAAAAATATATTTAAGTTCTGTTAATGTACAGATTTGATTAATAGTATGATTAACTTCTATTTTATCAGGATTAAAAAAAATAGCTTTCATACCAAAATTTAAAGCACCTTCAATATCTGCTTCAAGACTGTCTCCAATCATTATACTATTGTTTTTTGTTGCTTTTGCAATTTGTAAAGCATGTTCAAAAATAACTGGATTTGGTTTTTTGGCACCAGCCATTTCTGAGTTTGTTATTGTTTTGAAATAACTTCCTAAATTTGAATTTGAGATTTTCTTATTTTGAACATTTGCAAAACCATTGGTGATAATATGCAAATTATAGTTAGGAATTAGATATTCTAAAACCTCAATGGCATCTTCAAAAAGATGATTGAATTCTGGTAAAAACTCTATATAATCATCTGCAATTTTATGAATATCTTCATCTGATATTATATAATTTATAGCATCGAAAGATTGTTTCAACCTACTATATCGCAACTCGTGATGTGTCATTTTATCTATTTGATACAATTTCCAACAGGCTTGATTTATTGGGATATATTTTTCGATAAAACGCTCTGTAAATACTTCTGGATGATTTTTTTTAAAAATTTTATCAAAAGCTAAAGCTGAGTTGGTATCAAAATCCCAAAGTGTATGGTCTAAATCAAAAAAAATATCCGTAATCTGTTTCATTTAAAGTTTTAAATATTATTAAAAAATTCCTTCATCATTAAAACTAAAATATCCCTTTTCGGTGATAATGATATGATCTAGAATTTTTATTTCTAATTGATTAGCGGCTAATTTTAATTTTTTTGTAATTTGAATATCGGCATCACTTGGCGTTAAATTCCCAGAAGGATGATTGTGTGAAAGTATTATACTAGTGGCATTTTGTTCTAATGCCATTTTAAAAATAATGCGCGTATCAGCAACTGTTCCTGTAATTCCACCTTTACTTATTTGTGATTTGTATATTACTTTGTTAGAATTGTTTAGATACAAAACCCAGAATTCTTCGTGAGGTAATTCGCCAATTATGGGTTGCATTATATCAAAAACGGCTTTACTTGAAGTGATTTTTTGTAATTCGATAGTTTCTTCTG
>JAYTNO010000240.1:0-7113 GCA_043748275.1 Flavobacterium sp.
CATACTCCCTTTGTTTATGTATTCAAACGGAACTATAGTCTTGTTTTTTGCAATTCTAATAAAATTTTCGGCTAAATTTTTCGACTGATCTATTGCTACACTTGCCAATTGTGGAAATCCTTTTGGAAATAATTCACTTTCAATAAGAGCAACATCTCCTATAGCATATACATTTGATGTTGTTATAACACGATGATAACTATCGGTTTTAATTTGATTTGATTTAGAAATATAATCAGTAGAAATCCCTTGTGGTACATTACCTTTAACACCAGCTGCCCAAATAACAAAGGTAGATTCGATTATTGTAGCATCTTGTAATATTACTTGTGTACCATTGTATTCTTTTACAAAAGTATTTAACATCACCGTTACACCTAACTTTTCTAAATATTCATTTGCTTTTATCGAAGAAGCAGCACTCATAGCAGATAATAATTTTGATGAGCCTTCCAAGAGATAAATTTTCATTTCAGCAAAATTTAATTCAGGATATTCTAATGGTAATGTATCTGTTTTCATTTCAGCTAAGGCACCACTAAGTTCAACACCTGTGGGACCACCACCTACAATAACTATAGATAATAGTTTTTTAGAATTTGAATTGTTTGCAGTAATTGCATCTTCAAAATGTTGAAGCATAGTATTTCGAATTTGTAATGCTTCTAAAGTCGATTTCATTGGAAATACATTTTTTTCTATGGTTTCACTACCAAAATAATTGGTAATTGCACCTGAAGCTATAACCAAATAATCGTAACTATAATTTCCTATATTGGTTTCTATAGCGTTTTTATCGGTAATAATGTTTGTAACTGTAGCAACTCTAATTGTTACATTTTTACTTTTTTGAAAAATATTTCGCAAAGGAAAAGAAATGTTACTAGCATCTAAATTTGCCATTGCTACTTGATAAAACAATGGTTGAAACTGATGATAATTGTTTTTATCAATTAATGTTATCTTATAATTGGGATGATTGTTTAGCGTTCTTGCTAGTTTTAAACCTGCAAAACCAGCACCAATTATAACGATATGTTTTTTAGAATTTTTGGCATATTCGGTTGCCATACCTTGTGATGACTCTTGGTATTCTTTTAATATTTTTTTATTAATTACTGGTTTCTGTTCAGAAGTAATTGTAACAATCATTTCATCTGAAAACTTTGATAATTCGGGATAATTCTCTTGAATTTTAGAAGCTGTTGCAAGAATTTCATTATTTAATTTATCATTTGTTTTCATATATCTCATTAAATTAGAAACTATTGTTTTTTCAATAATTCCATTTTTTGTAGAAGTGAATTTTTTATTAAATCAATAAAAAAAAATTATGAACTTACTTTGATTTAATACTGTATCAGCGTTCGTTCTTTAAAATTATAATTCTATAATACAAAGGTTGAATTGTGTGGATTATAAAGTATTACACAATTGTATATTAGAATAACAAAATTCATACTAAAACATTTTCAGTTACATAGTATAAAAATTAGATAGTTTGGATATAAGTTAAACAGTGATATTAATAAATCTTAGAAAAGAGTTATTATGTAGAATTGAAAATTAAATGACTCAAAATCAGAGTGTTATTTTCTATGTAATAATAAAAAATAAAATATAAATAGGGTTGGAGATGTCTTTCAATAACATTTTGTGGAGACTTAAAAAATACATTAGTGTAATTAATATTTTTTGTAAATATTTGATTTTATTAGAATATTTTAGGGACTTTCATCAAACATAATTTCGTCTGAACTACCTATTTTATATAAAGGTTTCTCTTGGAGTAATGTAAAATAAAAAGAAGATCCTTCACCTTCAATACTTTCTACCCAAATTTCGCCACCATTTTTTTCTAGAAAACCTTTTACTAATAATAAACCTATACCAGCACCTTTATTTTTTTTTCTTGTTTCTGACAAGGTTTTTATTTGAGGTGTAAAAAGTTTTTCCATAATTTCTTTAGACATTCCTATACCTGTATCTTTTACTTGTACAATAATTTTATCCTCTTTCTTTTTTGCAGAAACTGTTATAGACCCACCTTTTTCGGTGTGTTTTATGGCATTGGAAACAATATTTTGAATAATGGAAATTAGCATTTTACTATCTGCAAAAACTGATGTCTTTTCTTCAATTTCGTGATGAAGGTTTACAGCATTTATAGTAGCAGATTCGTTTAAAGTTTCAAAAACTTTATTAATATATTCTGTGAGTTTAATTTTTTCTGGAGAAAAAACATCCGAAGCGTATTTAATTCTTGCCCATTCTACTAAATAATCTAACATCTCTAATTCATCTATTGATGATTTATACAATAAATTGAGCATTTCCTGAACGGTTTCAGGTTTCATTTTATTAAAATTTTCTTTAAGATATTTAGCAGTACCAATTATTGCAGAAAGTGGACTCCTTAAATCATGTGAGAGTATTGCCAAAACACTTTCTTTATGAATGTTAAGGTCTTCTAATTCTTTGATATATCTTTTTATGGCATCTTCAGATTGTTTCCTTTCTGTTAAATCGCGCAATATTTTTACATATCCTAAAAGATTTCCATCAAGCCCAATAAGTGGAAAAACCAAACCATATGCATAAAAAAGGCTTTTGTCTTTTGCAATATGCCATCTATTATCGGTTGCTCTACCATCTTTTAACGCAGTTTCGATTTCTTTTTTTGGAATCCCATTTTTTAAATCTTCTTCGGTAAATATCAAATCAAATGGTTCGCCAATTACTTCGTCTGTTTCGTAACCAAAAATTTTGGTTGAACCAGAACTCCAACTATTGATAATAAAATCTTTATCTAAAGTAAAGATGGAATAATCTTGTAAACTATCAATGATTTGGCTATAAAATTCAGCAGTTGGAATATAGCTTGTTTTAAGAATCTTCTTTTTATCAGTATTACTTTCCATTGGACTTAGATTGTGTTTTACGCAAATTTTATTTCATTCTTTCAAATACCATTCTTTTTTACATACACAATTCCTAATGTTGCAAAAATTACATAAAAATGTCTACAAAGATACCTAAAAGGGAATAGAAACTTCACTATTTATAAAGTAATGGGATAGTTTATTTTAATATACTTCTATGCTTTTTATCTTTTACAATCCAACTTTATTAAATAGGTGCTAATTTTAATTTCATCATGATATCTGTTTGTTTTTCATTTCCTAATGTGAAAATATGTTTATCAAATTCTTCAAACCCATTTTTTTTATAAAATTGAATTGCTCTAGGATTTTCTTCCCAAACACCTAACCACAAATAGTTCATTTTAAATTGTTTTGCTATTTGCAAAGCTTTATCATAAAGTAATTGTCCAACGCTTTTTCCGTGAAATTCTTTCAAAACATAAATTCGTTCGATTTCAAGAGTTGTATCTTCGATAAGCTCCGTTTGAGCCTCACCAAAATTTATTTTTAAATAACCTATGATGTCATTTTCAAAAGCTGCAAAATAAAATTCTGAATTTGGATTTAATAATTCAGAAGTTAGTTTTTCTAAAGTAAAGCCTTCATTCAAATAATGTTGCATATTTTCCTCAGAATTACTACTAGCAAAAGTTTCAAAAAAGGTTTGCTTACTAATTTTTTGCAAGGAATCTAATGATGCAATGTCAATTTTATAAATTTCAATTGTATTCATTTTTATTTAATTTTTGGATTTAAATTGCATATCCTCATTAAAAAATCTCTTTATAAATAAATTTATTTCATCCTTTTTTCATCCTTCACTTCAAACCCAAATAGAATGGCTTCTATAAGAATCTCAACATTAATCTCTTTTAGCTTTTTGAACTTTATGCAATAACCCGTTACGTTCGCTTTGCCTATTTTTTCTCCATAGGTTAGTGGCAAGTAGGTCTTATCTTCGATTCCAAGAATATAAACAGAGATTCCAGTAGTATTGGCACTAATCCCTATTTGATAAAATTCTTTTGTTGTACCATCAGCATAGTGTATCGTGTGATTACCATAGCCAATATTAGGATTAGAAACCGTTTTATTTTCACTGTTTTTGCCATCTAAGAACCATAATTTGCATCCTGGACTTAGTTCCTTAATGATGTGGTGCAAGGCTTGCATATCGTTGCGTTTTGGTTCTGGTTGACTCGTGATGTACTCGTTGATTTGATCTTGAAGGTTCATTAAAATATTTTATTATTATTATAAATATTGTAATCTTGAATTATCTTCATCTTAGTTTTTCAATTATCAAAATTTATAAAAAAACTTTAAATTAAGCACAAAAAACCTCCACTATCGCACGAATCCTTTTAAGTGGTTATATAAAAATTGAATATTGAAATGTACTTTAAATGCCAATCGCGTTATATTTGCCCTTTGTATTTTGTATCAAAGTCAACCATCCATTCAATTCCGTATTTGTCTCTAAACATTCCAAAGTAAGAACCCCAAGGACTGTCAGTAATAGGCATTTCAATTTGTCCACCTGCGGAAAGTCCGTTGAATAATCGGTCAGCTTCTTCTTTGCTTTCTGTACTAATGGATATTTTACTTCTATTTTCGTTTTCATTTGTTGGTCCCATACTTTCTGGAACGTCATTGGCCATTAAAACATTATTGCCAATAGGCAAAGCTATGTGCATTATTTTGTTGGCTTCTTTTTCATCGACTGGAAATTCGGGACTTGATAGCTCTTTGAAACGCATAATCAGTGCGAATTCTCCACCAAATACTGATTTATAAAATGTAAATGCTTCTTCAGCATTGCCGTTGAAATTAATGTGTGGATTAATAAGTGCCATATTTTTATGAATGTATAGTGTTATTTAATTTGTGATAGTATATATAGGAAATGGCTAAAATAGCAAATACAACCATTGGAAAAAATGTTTGTCCAGTGATACCATCAACAGCTCCGTGACTTATTGTAGCAAAAATAAAATCAAAAGCAAAACCTGCATAAGCCCATTCTTTTACTCGTTTCGGAACTTGCGGAATGATTAATGCCAATACTCCTAACACTTTAAAAACCACCAAAGCGTTTCCAAAATATTCTGGATAACCCAAATGCCGAATTCCTTCTTTTGCTAATGCTGTTTGTGATGTTAATGCCGGCATGACTCCTTCAAATAAAGCGATGATTGTGGTTGCAGTCCAAAATATTATTTTTTCTTTCTTCATTATCAAGGTTTGTTTATTTGTTAATCTACTATTTTTGAGTCTGTTACACAATGAACACTAAAGTAATATGCATTCTGAAAGTTGTAGCTTTTCAACCATTGTTATTACAAATATAAAAAAAATTTAGTTTCAAAAATTATCCCTTATTTTAAATTCTAAACGCTGCAATTGAGTCAGAAAAAGTGAACAAGTGAAG
Source organism: Flavobacterium sp. (assembly GCA_043748275.1). Taxonomy (GTDB): domain Bacteria; phylum Bacteroidota; class Bacteroidia; order Flavobacteriales; family Flavobacteriaceae; genus Flavobacterium. The sequence continues at coordinate 5,356 of JAYTNO010000240.1, forward strand.
GAAACTTGTGAAACGGTTGATAAGAGTGAAGGCTTATCTCCTAAACTTTTAAATGCAAATTATTTAAATGACGATGTCAATGTAAAAATCGTTAGGTTGGAATTTTCTTTGACTGCTTCGATTGATTTTATAAAATTTAATTTTAAGAGTAGGTGCGTGGAATGCTTGTTCTCGTGATGGGTATAAGCTAGTATTTTTTTACAATTTAAAGTCTGAAATACAAAGTCAATTACTGTTTGTGCCGCTTCTTGCATAATGCCTTGCCCTTGAAATTTTGTCAGTAGTTCATAGCCTATTTCACAACTTTTATTTTCAATAGAGAAATCAAATAGGCAAATGGTACCCAGCAATTGTTGGTTGTCTGTCAAGGTAATCGCCCAATAATAGGCACCGCCTTTTTCGATGTTGTCATTGACCTTGTTAATAAAGTTTTTGGCCTCTTCGGTTGTCTTGCATAGTGGTCTGTCAAGATATTTGTTACTATTTGCGTCGGAACGCAAATCATATATAGCCAGATGGTCGTCAATGGATAATTGTCTGAGAGTTAGTCTTTCAGTAGTCAATATTGGAAAAGTAGCAATAGTCCTTTTTGTCATGCTGTTCTATTTATTGTGTTGGTTTTGTGTTGTCATAATTTAACAGCAACGCTTTCAAAACTCATACAATGTCTAGTACTAAAGTAGTATTTTATTTTTGAATTACTACTTGAATTAAAAGTACAAAACCAACATTAAATGAATTCTAAAAACCAAGAATTCGTTTAAACGCTTTATTGCGCTAGTTTTTATTTACTATCACTAACATATTCTAAAAGGTCTCCAGGTTGGCAATCCAAGGCATTACAAATAGATTCTAAAGTACTAAATCGAATGGCTTTTGCTTTTCCTGTTTTCAATATAGAAAGATTAGAGAGTGTTAAATCTACTTTTTTTGATAGGTCATTAAGCGACATTTTTCGCTTTGCCATCATTACATCTAAATTCACAATGATTGGCATAGCTTATACTGTTAAATCGTTTTCATTTTGTAACTCTATACCTCTTTTGAATATTTGTGAAATTACAAATATAATAGCTGCCATCATCAAAAAAGCGGTGGTGTCATTCCAGTATTTTTCTACAAGATTAACTTCGTATCCGGATTGAATTAGCCTCTGTGTATATTGATCTGCAAGGATACTGACAATAGCAATAGTACATGCTTCCAAACTTATCTTTTGTATAAGGTTTGCTATTTCAACATCGAAAGGTTTTTCTATATTTAATTTCATAAATATTTTTACAACAAGGTAAAATAAATAGGCCTTCAGTAATGCTAAAACAACAATAAAACTCATCGTGCCAATAAAATGACCAAATTGATTTTCATACAGTTCTGAAAGGTTTAACCCCTTATAAATGTTATGGGAAGCAATAGGTTTTAGTAACGTAAAAATAAAATTAAAAATTAATGCTCCTGCCTCAATACATAGTCCAATAAAAACAATCCAAGATACTACATTTAATACTTCTAAAATAAAATCATTTTTCTTTTTCATAACTGTTACTATTTATAGTACGATGCAAAAATAATAAATATTTATTTATAAACAATAAATATTAGTTAATAATTAACTGATATTTAGTAAAGAGTCATTAATAGTCTACTTATTGTTTAGTAGACCAAATGATTACAAGAGGTTGAAGGTATTTAGATGATGTAGTGAAATGTACCCGCCAACATTTTAACACTACAGAAGTAGGAGACATACACCCCAAA
>JAYTNO010000241.1:0-7109 GCA_043748275.1 Flavobacterium sp.
GGAGGAAGCCCAAAACCTTCTCGAATAGAAGGGAATACAAAGGCATGACAGTTTGATAAATAATATTGTTTGGCAACATCATCCACTTTTCCAGTCAAAAAAACACGATTTTGAAGATGATGATCAACAATATATTTCTTTATTTCCTCACCATATGCTTTATCATTGTTGCCTGAAAGAATCAAATTATAGTCTTTAAGAAAGGGCATCATTTTGACCACAGCTAGAAAATTTTTGCGTTCTAGAAAATCACCAATAGAATATAAAAAGGGTTTGTCTACTGGAAATGAAGCTTTAAATTGGGTTGTGTCTAATATAGTAGAGATTGGGTTTCCGTTATAAATAACATATTCAGGAATGTTAGGTACATCAAAGTATTGATGGGTTTGTTTCTTTGCAAATTCTGAAATATAGGTGATGGCTGTTGATTTTTCGAGTTTGTTTCGAAACAATTTATTATTGTGGTGATTTTTGTCTGATGAAATTTCCTCTACAAAATTCACATCATGAACGGTCAGTAAATAGTTGTTCGCTTTATGCGGTTCTATTTTTGTATTCTGATTGACAGAATGCCATAAATCGTGTTTTTTTCTTATTCTAAAAAGAGCATGTCTTGAAAGATTATTAAATTTATGATAACTAAATTTAGATCCAAATTCAGAAGAAAGCATTTCGGGATTTTTTACATTTAGAATAAGTTCTAAGTCGTTAAATTCTAATTGCGATAATCCTTTAATCAGTTCGTAATTAAAAGTCCCTAAGCCTGTTGCTTTATTTTTGAGATTATGGGTTTCTAGAAAAACTATTTTTTTCATAAAAAAAGAAATCAATTTTCAGTAAAAGTAGCCCTTAAATTGGAAAAATAAAAAGCAATACCTACTTTTGTTTTCACTTATTACCTACAGATGCAAATATACATACATCCTGATTATAAAGACCATGCTGATCAGATTGAAAAATTTATTAATAATTTTGACACTACAGGATTACTTTTTGGAGATGGAAAACGCAATAAGATTAAATTATTTGAAATAAATGGAACTCAAATCAACATTAAGTCTTTTAAAATTCCCAATATTATCAATAAAGTAGCGTATCAATTTTTCAGAAAATCTAAAGCCAAAAGATCTTATGAATATGCCAATACATTACTAGGATCTGGGATTGGAACTCCAAAACCTATTGCCTATTGCGAAAATTTTTCAACTTTTGGATTAGAAAAAAGTTATTATATCAGCGAACATCTTCAAACCGAATTGACTTTTCGTGAACTTGTAGAACATCCCAATTATCCTGAAAACGAATTGATTTTAAGACAATTTACACAGTTTTCTTTTGATTTGCATCAAAAAGGGATTGAATTTTTAGACCATTCGCCAGGAAATACGTTGATAAAAAAAGAGGAAAATGGGAAATATAGTTTTTATTTGGTCGATTTGAATAGAATGGAGTTTCATCAGCAAATGACTTTTGATCAACGAATGAAAAACTTGTCACGATTGACTCCCAAAAAAGAAATGATAGCCATTATGAGTGATGAATATGCAAAACTCTTTAAAAAACCCTATGCAGAAGTTTTTGAAAAAATGTGGTTCTACACCAATAAATTTCAAGACAAATACCATAGAAAGCAAAAAATAAAAAAGCAATTGTTTTTCTGGAAAACTAGATAGTTGCTTTCATTTTTTTTAATTCTTGATAACGAACATAAACGCTATAAGCATTCAGATAGCAAATAATAATTCCTTTTTTACCATCAAGAATTCCTAGTCTTACAATATAATTATATAAAAAATTATAAGTGGGATGCAAAAAAGGATGCAAAATTGAAATTTTAGATTTTTTCAAAAATTTTTCTTGCGCTTTAAATTTGCCATAACTTTTCATTTTACCTTTATATGTTTCATAATCAGAGTAGGAGAAATGGATGAGTTTGTTTTTCAGAACGCCAACTTTGCCTTCAACTTCTAGCTTTTCGTGAACTAATCTTTCGGTGGTATATTTGGCTTTTCGTTTGTCAAACAATCTAAAAATACGATCGGTTTGCCATCCACTAAAATGCAATACTTCATTATTGAACATAAATTTTCTGTAAAATAAATAAGCGCTAACTGTTGTATTTTGGTTTATTGTTTCTATTATTTCTTGTTTGAGTTCTGTTGTCAAACGTTCATCTGCATCAAGAAAGAGAATCCAATTATTCCGGGCTTGATCTATGGCAAAATTTCGCTGTAAAGTATAATTTTCAAATTTATGTTCTATGAATCTAACATTTGAAAACGATTCAGAGATTGCTTTGGTTCTATCTACACTATAAGAATCTACAATAATAACTTCGTCGGCAAATACCAAATCAGACAATAACTCTTGCATATGAGTTTCCTCATTCAAAGTAATTATTAAAACAGATATATTTTTGGATTGATCGGGATGCATTTGCTTTATTATTTCACAAATATAAATTATTAACTACTTTTGTTCGACAAATATTTCTAAATTTTTATGAAAGCATCAGTAATTATGAGTACGTACAATTCTGTAGAATGGCTTGAAAAAGTTATTTGGGGTTTTAGTGTGCAGAAAACTACTGATTTTGAGATTATTATAGCAGATGATGGTTCGACTGTTGAAACAAAAAATAAAATAGAAGAATTAAAAAAAAATAGTTCAATACCTATTATTCATGTTTGGCATGAAGATCATGGTTTTCAAAAAACTAAGATTTTAAACAAGGCTATTTTGGCTTCAAATGCTGATTATTTAATTTTTACTGATGGTGATTGTATTCCTAGAAATGATTTTGTTGAAACACATTTGAAGTATAGTGAAAAAGGATATTTTTTGTCTGGAGGTTATTTTAAACTTCCATTGTCAATTTCAAAATTGATTACAAAAGAAGACATTATTAATCAAAATTGTTTTAATCTTAAATGGCTGAAAAACAATGGTTTTGAGTCGTCTATTAAATCTTTAAAATTAAGCAAGTCAAAAATATTAGTTTCGATTCTAAATGCCATTACTTTTACTAAACCAACTTGGAATGGTCATAATGCATCTGGTTGGAAATCGGATTTGTTAGCTGTAAATGGTTTCAATGAAGAGATGCAATATGGTGGAGAAGACAGAGAATTAGGAGAACGATTATTCAATTTAGGACTCAAATCAAAACAAATTAGATACAGTGCAATTTGTGTGCATCTTGATCACGCAAGAGGTTATGTATCTGACGAAGTTTGGAAAAAAAATAATGACATACGAGCTTTTACAAAAGCCAATAAAATCATAAAAACTACTTCTGGAATTCATTCTAATTAAGGTCTACAAATTTTTCGAGTTTTGAAACGATTAAATCAGGAGTAAATTGATGGTACAATTCCATTGCTTGATTTTTCATTTCTTTAGCCGTTTTGTCACCATATAAATTAGGTTTAAAATCTTTTAAATGTACCGAAACGGTGCTTTTTTCATCTTCAAAAGAGTTCCAAGCTTCTTTAATGATCCAGGTTGAGAAAATAGTAAAAGTGGGTTTGCCAATAGCTTTTGCCATATTTACAGCGCCACCTTCATTACCAATCAAGGCATTACAATGGGAAGTAATTGAAAGAAATTCTCTAATACTTCTTGGAATCAGTTCAATTGCAATGTTTTTTTGAGTTTCTTTTTTACACAAATCATAAATTGCTTTTGCCTCTTTTTTTTGTGATGGAATATAATTGAAAAGTAAAGTTGCATCTGTTTTTGCTACAATCAAATCCAAAAGCGAAGCCATATATTCTGTAGGATAGGTTTTGGTGGCACCACTTCCTAAGACGCCAATCATATAGATTTTCTTAGAAAAATCAATGTTGTTTTGTTGTAGAATTTGTTTCCCATTATCTATTTCTTCAGGAGTTAGATAGATTTTGGGTTTGCTCTCTAAGGTTATTTTTGGAGAAAGTGTTTCAATTAAATTAAGTCTGTTATCAATAGCAATCCCAGCATTAGAGGTAGCTTTTGTGATTTCTGAAATAGTTTTGGTATATAAAAAAGCAGTGTGTTTTTTGTGAAAACCTATTTTTGTTTTAGCTCCAGAAAAAAATACAACCAAATTACTTTCTAACTTGCCATAAGCATCAATAACAAGATCATATTTTCTTTTTCTAATAGAAAGTAAAAATTGAAATAATGCTATTTTGCTTTTGCGATATTTTTCTTCAAAAAGAATAACCGCATCAATATTAGGATTGTTCTCTACAACTGGTTTTGTAAACGGATAAATGAGATAATCAATTTGAGCATTTGGATACATCAACTTTAAATTATTGCAGATGACACTACTAACGAGCACATCACCAATCATTTTTTGTTGAATAACCAATATTTTCATTTAGAATAATTAAGAAATTAAACCGCTACATCATATTCTCTCAAAGCATCGTTTAGAGAAGTTTTTAAATCGGTTGAAGCTTTGCGTTTTCCAATAATTAAAGCACAAGGCACTTGAAATTCACCAGCTTCAAACTTTTTGGTATAACTTCCAGGTATAACAACCGAACGAGCAGGTACAAAACCTTTATATTCAATAGGTTTGCTTCCAGTAACATCAATTATTTTTGTAGATGCAGTTAGGCAAACATTGGCACCAAGAACAGCTTCAGTTTCTACACGAACACCTTCAACCACGATACAACGCGAGCCAATAAATGCACCATCTTCAATGATAACTGGCGCAGCTTGCAAAGGTTCTAGAACACCACCAATACCGACACCGCCAGAAAGATGAACATTTTTACCGATTTGAGCACAACTACCTACAGTTGCCCAAGTATCAACCATAGTACCTTCGTCAACATAAGCACCAATATTTACATAACTTGGCATCAAAATAACACCTTTAGAAATATAAGCACCATATCTAGCTACAGCTGGCGGAACAACACGAATACCTTTTTCGGCATAACCTGTTTTTAAAAGCATTTTGTCGTGATATTCAAAAATTCCCACTTCGTGAGTTTCCATTTTTTGAATAGGGAAGTACATCACCACTGCTTTTTTTACCCATTCGTTTACTTGCCATTGGTTTGAAATAGGTTCTGCAACACGCAATTGACCTAAATCAAGCAAATAAATAACTTTTTTAATAGCGTTTATGGTGGTTTCTTCTTTTAATAATTCTCGGTTTTCCCAGGCTTTTTCAATTGTAGATTGTAATGCGTTCATCGTTTGTAGATTTTTAGCAAATATAAACGCAATTTTCGAAAAAGAAATTAAAAAAGAATCAATTAATCAGTATCTGCAATTACTGAATTAATTTGTTTTGGATCTTCAAAATTAATTAAAAACCGTTTTTGTTTGCAATACAAATACATTTTAGAATTTCCAAAAATCATGACAGTAATAGGATTTAAATTTTCATCCTTACACAAATAGATGATTCCATTATCTGGCAAATCTGTTTTAGATTCTATAGAAAGGTGGTATTCTTGGTCAATATTAATGTCTATTTTTTCTTCTGTAAACTCCGCCTTTCTGTCGCAAATACGTTCCATATTTCCCCATTCTTGGATAGCATTCCTAGATTGAAATTGGTTGAAGGAGTATACTTTTTTTTGTGAAAAGACACAAAAAGGAAGTAGTATTATAATGATTAGCAGGTTTTTAATCGTCATTAATTTAAATTTGTAGCGCAATTAAGCAATTATTATTTGATTATACTAATTTTGAAATCAAATAATTTTAATTTTTAACGGTTAAGTGTATTTTTTAATCGTTCAAATACGTTTTTTTATCAAAAATATAAGATAATTTGAATAGAATTATATCCTTAAAAATATAAAGGAAAAGCCAATTTTTGCACTATTTTTGCAGTATCTAATAAAACCAATAAAATGCCTCGAATTCTTGCTATAGATTATGGTCAAAAACGAACAGGAATAGCTGTTACCGATGAATTGCAAATTATTGCATCTGGCTTAACAACAGTTCCTTCAGAGACAATTATTTCGTTTTTGAAAGATTATTTTTCTAAAGAAAATGTTGTTAAAGTTCTTGTTGGCGAACCCAAACAAATGAACGGTCAGCCTTCTGAAAGTGCAGCAAGTATCGAAACTTTTATTGAAAAATTTTATAAAAATTTCCCAGATATGAAATTGGTTCGAGTTGACGAACGCTTTACATCAAAAATGGCTTTTCAAACGATGATTGATAGCGGATTGAAAAAAAAACAACGTCAAAACAAAGCTTTGATTGATGAGATTGCCGCAACCATTTTATTGCAAGATTATTTAACACGAAAAATGATCTAAAATCATTTTTACAAATTATTAATATAAATATGGAAGTCCAAAATAATCCTTTACCAACTGATGTTGTATTGATAGGTGCAGGAATTATGAGTGCTACATTAGGAGTACTTCTAAAAATACTTCAACCCGATATAAAAATTGAAATCTATGAAAGATTAGACAGTGCAGCTGCAGAAAGTTCTGATGCTTGGAATAATGCAGGAACTGGTCATTCTGCCTTTTGCGAATTGAATTATACACCCGAAAAAGAAGATGGCAGTATTGATATTTCGAAAGCCATAAAAATTGCAGAACAATTTGAAATTTCGAGACAATTTTGGAGTTATTTAGTCAGCCAAAAACTCGTAGCATCTCCTGAGAATTTTATTCATAGCATACCTCATATGAGTTTTGTTTGGGGTGATGATAATGTAACATTTCTTAAAAAAAGATTTGATGCTTTGCAAGAAAACCCATTATTCAAAAAAATGGAATTCAGTACTAATTTCGAACAATTAATGGCTTGGATGCCACTTGTTATGGAAGGTAGAAGCCCTAATGAAAAAATTGCAGCAACGCATATGAATTTGGGAACTGATGTTAATTTTGGAGCATTGACAAGAACAATGTTTCACTATTTAAAAAATCAAGAAGGTGTTAACTTGTATTTTCATCATGAAGTAAGGAAACTTAAACAATCGGATAAAAATAAAGATTGGAAAATTACTATCAAAGATTTATCAAATGGCGAGAAGAAAATAAGAACAAAATTTGTTTTTATTGGTGCTGGTGGAGGTTCATTACCTTTATTAGAAAAAGCTGATATTCCAGAAGGTGATGGTTTTG
>JAYTNO010000242.1:0-2586 GCA_043748275.1 Flavobacterium sp.
GCCTTTTAAAGCCGAAACAGATTTATCAGAAATCACTATTTTTCCGTTGTTATTTTGGATATTATTTGAATTTACTAATTCTTCAAAAGGCATTTGACCAGCAGCTTTTATGACCATATCAACATCTAATGTGAATTTTTCTCCAGCATCTATTGGACTTCTTCTTCCACTTGCATCTGGTTCGCCTAATTTCATTACGTCACAAATTAATTGAGTTACTTTTCCATCTTTGCCTAGTACTTCTTTTGGTGTAGCTAGCCAAATAATATTACATCCATCTAGTTTTGCAATGTTTAATTCGTGTTCGGTACAAGGCATTTCAGCTTGTGTTCGTCGATAAACTAAAGTTACTTCTTTGGCTCCTAATCTTTTGGCTTGAGTTGCTGCATCGATAGCAGTCATTCCCATTCCGATTACGGCTACTTTATCGCCAACTTTTATAGATGAAAAATCGTTTGTTCTTAATTCGTAAATAAATTTAATGGCATCTACAACGCCATCTAAATGTTCTCCAGGAATTTCTAATTGTCGTGCTAATCCAACTCCAAATGCCAAATAAACAGCATCATAATTACTTTTTAATTGGTCTAGAGTTATGTTTTTTCCTAGTTCTTGATTGTATTTAATATCGATTCCACCAATAGATTTGATATAGTTTACTTCGTCTTCACAAAATTCGGGCGTGACTTTATATGCTGCGATTCCATATGTCATTAAACCGCCACCATTGGGTTCTTTTTCATAAATAGTTACATCAATTCCTTCACGACTCAAAGTGTGAGCACAACTTAATCCTGCTGGTCCAGCACCAATAATAGCCACTCGTTTTCCTGTAGATGGTTTTCTTTCGAATAATTGCCAGTTATTTTCCATTGCTTTTTCGGTAGAATAGCGTTGCAATTTTGCAATATGAATTGGCGTTTCGTGCATTAAATTATAAACACAAGCACCTTCGCATAATTTTTCGACAGGACAAACTTTACTACATCCTGCACCCATAATATTGGATGAAAAAATAGTATGTGCCGAACCTTTTAGATTTTCGGTTGCAATTTGTTTTATAAATTTTGGCACATTTATAGAGGTTGGACACGATTTCATACACGGTGGATCGTAACAAAATAAGCAACGATTGGCTTCTACCAAAGCAGCATCTGGAGTTTCAAATGGCGGATGAATATCGGTAAAATTCTGTTCGTATTCTTGATTGGTTAAATGGTTGGATTTTATACTCATATTTTATCTTTTAATATCTATTATTACTTTTCTTTTATTGTTTTTTTTACCACATAGAAATATAGAATTAATCTTTAGGTAAGTTTTTAAAATGTTCATTAACATACGTTTTCTGGCCTTCTTTAAAAATATTGAAACAGTTGAAATTAATTAAAATTCCTTTTGGTGATTTTAAGAGTTTCATATAGTTTAGAAGCTTTGCTTCAAACATAGGATGAATATCAAAAACAGCTTTTAATTCTACAACTATTTGATTTTCTACAAATAAATCACATCTGAAATCGGTTTCTAATTCTTTACCTTTATATATTACAGGGATTTTCATCTCTGATATAAAATTTATTTTTCTATGTATGAACTCTTCTTTTAAACATTGATGATAGACGCTTTCTAATAAACCTCTTCCCATAATTTTATGAACTTCAATTGCTGCACCAATTATTTCATAGGTTACTTCGTCTAAATATTTTTGAGTTATCATTTTCAGGAATTAAATCTATATTTCTATGTGGTGAAAAAATTATAATTTTGTTATTTCGCCATAGGTTTCAGGTCTTCTATCTCTGTAAAATTGCCACTTGCCGCGAATTTCTTCGATTAAATCCAAATCGAATTCGGCTACTAATAACTCATCTTTATCTTCGGAAGCGCAAGCAATTATTTGTCCTAACGGATTTACAAAATAAGAAGTTCCGTAGAAACGACCTAAATTCCAAGGTTTTTCTATTCCAACACGATTAATGCAACCCATAAAATAACCATTGGCAACTGCGTGCGCTGGTTGTTCTAGCTTCCATAAATATTGCGATTGACCTACAGTTGTGGCTGATGGATTATACACGATTTCGGCACCATTTAACCCCAAACAACGTGCGCCATCAGGGAAATGTCGATCGTAGCAAATGTAAACTCCAACTTTGGCATATTTAGTTTGAAAAACTGGATATCCTAAATTACCTGGTTTGAAAAAGAATTTTTCCCAAAAACCACCTGTTTGCGGAATATGATTTTTACGGTATTTACCTAAATACGTTCCATCGGCATCAATCACCGCAGCGGTATTGTATAAAACTCCTGCTTGATCTTTTTCATAAACAGGAACAATGATAACCATATCGTATTTTTTGGCATACACTTGCATTCTTTCGGTTGTTGGTCCAGGAACACTTTCGGCAGAAGCATACCAAGCACTATCTTGTCCTGGGCAAAAATAAGGTGTATTGAAAATTTCTTGAAAACATAAGATTTGAACGCCTTGTTTTCCTGCTTCTTCAATATAAGGAATGTGTTTTTGAACCATTGCTTCCATTATTTCTGGAATGGTTCCTTCACCTTCTGTTTTGGCTAAAC
>JAYTNO010000243.1:0-2582 GCA_043748275.1 Flavobacterium sp.
TCATCGTTTTAAATGTTAAAATGTAGAATAAAATCGACGAAATACAACAATATCAAATTTTTGTAGGATAAAAAATACATTATTAACAAATTATGTAAGAAACAAATGAATAAAGTTGTAGTAATTAATTAATAATTTAAATATCAATTGATTATAAATTAAAATTTGTTAAGATTTTAACTATTAAATATTTTTTTAAAAATGTTTTTTTTTAAATCTATTACTAAAAATATCATAAGTTAATATTTTTTTAAATGGATTCCATTATTATGAAAGTTCTTAATTTATAACAAAATAAATGTATAAACTACTTAAAATTTAGTACAGTATTATTTCAAAAGTAATCAATCATTAAATGATTTGTAAATAAATATATTTGAATTATAATTTATATTATGTAAAATAGAAAAAAAACCAAAACATGTTACAATTAACTCTATTTCAGCTATTTTACAATATATTAAGTTGTATGATAATAAAAAACTATTACTTGTTTCATTATATAATAAATTCTATTTTTACACTTTTATTACATCTATTTATACTATGAATGTCATTGCAGAACGAATCGCAGATTTTTTAAAAGAATATCCACCATTTAATAATTTGTCATTTGAAGAATTAAAAATTGTGGCATCAAGTATTCGTGTGATTAATTTAGAAAAAAACAAAACACTGTTTCAAATAAATGATGTTTTGCACGATAGTTTTTATGTTGTGGCTTCTGGAGTGATAAACTTATCTGTTATTTCTGATGCTGAGGAAACTCTATTGAATAAATGTGTGGAAGGCGATATTTTTGGTTTAAGACCCTTTTTTGCCAAAAACAACTATATGATGACTGCAAAAGCAAGAGAAGAATCTGTGGTTTATGCTATTCCTATTGCTATATTTAGACCATTTGTAGCACAAAATGGTGAAGTATTAAATTTTTTATTAGAAAGTTTTGCAACAAATTCAAACAATCCTAATGATAGAAATAATAAAGGGAAATTACTTTTGGACGATGTCGTTTTTACAAATAATCAATCAGAAATTCAATATTTTCAATCTTTATCTTATAATAAAACACCTTTAAAAGCCGAAATTACTACTACAGTTAAAGAAGTGGCGCAATTAATGACAGATAATTTGATAAATAGTTTGATTGTAGTAAACAATCAATTGCCTATTGGGATTGTTACAGATTATGATATGCGTACCAAAGTTGCAACAGGACGATTTCCTTTATCGGCATCGATAGATAAAATAATGGCTTCTCCAGTATTAACAGTTCCTGAGAATGTTTCATTGGCCGAAGCACAATTATTAATGCTCAAATATAACGTGAGTCATTTATGTGTTACTCAAGACGGATCAGATAAATCTGAAATAAAAGGAATTATTGCTGAACACGATTTGATTGTTGCTCAAGCTAGTAATCCTGGTGTATTGATCAAAGAAGTCAAACGCTCTCAAGATGCAAAAGATTTGAAAAAAGTACGTTCGAAATTGGCCGAACTAATACAAACTTCTATTGTAAAAAACATTCCTTTATCGCACATCACAAATATTGCTAGCGAAATAAATCTAGCTATTATCAAACGTTCTGTAGAACTTGCTATATTAGAATTAGGTTCTCCTCCTGCTCGTTTTGCTTGGTTAAGTATTGGAAGTCAAGGAAGAAAAGAGCAATTATTGCTTACAGATCAAGACAGTATCTTGGTGTTTGAAGATGTAGCTGCTGATAAATATCGTGATGTAAAAGATTACTTCATAAAGCTTGCAAAAAAAGCTACTACTTCTTTAGAAAAAGTGGGTTACGAACTATGTCCAAATGGCCATCTTGCGAGTAATTTACTTTGGTGTAAATCTCTGACAGACTGGAACAAACAATACAGCAATTGGATGAATACTCCAGGTGAAATTAGCAATGAAATTAGCAGTATTTTCTTTGATTATGAAATAGCTTTTGGTGAACCAAAAATTGAAGAAGCCATCACAGATTTAATTTTTAATAATGTCAAAAAAAATAAACTCTTTTTTGATTATTTAGGAAATGATGCATTGAGAAAACCTTCGCCTTTAAACTTTTTTAAGAAATTTAATCTAGAAGAAGAAGGAATTAATAAAGATAAATTTGATATTAAAACTAGAGCACTTATGCCATTGATTGATGGTGCAAGACTTTTTGTTTTGAATCATAATATTCGAGGTATTAATAATACCTATTTGCGTTTCAAGCAATTAGCAATGGTAGATCCGAAACATTCAGAAATTTATTTGAATTGTGCGGATGCTTTTCTTACGTTATCAAAATTTAGAACATTAGAAGGTTTAAAAAACGACAATTCTGGTCAATATATTAATATTGAGGAACTTACCAAAGTAGATAAAGAAAATCTAAAAAATGCCCTTGCTCCTATAAAAGATTTAGAAGAATTAATAAAAGATTCGTTTCAACTGACTCAATTTTCATAATATGTTTGATTGGATAAAAAAATTAAACAAAGAATATCCCGAATTTTGGAAAAATTATATTTCTAAATTCGAAAAAAAGTCATCACGATTTATTGTGTTGAGTACCGAAACTAGTGGTTTAA
>JAYTNO010000244.1:0-2582 GCA_043748275.1 Flavobacterium sp.
GTTTTACGCATTCAAGTTTAAATGCATAATTATACTTTACTTTTCTTTCCATAAAAATACCCCCAAATAGTGTCTAACTTTTTGGGGGCAGTCTAGAATTCGGGATTTTTTTTAAATTTATTTTTGAAATATTAAAAGTATTATTTTTACGTTATATTATAATTTGAATTTAATTTATGAAGAATCTAATAGTTTTTTGTTTGATTATAACTTCTCTCGTTTCTGCACAAAGCAAAAGAATTAAAGGTTATCTATTCATAAAAGATAGTGTTTGTGTGGGTAAAGATAAGCCATATAAAGTTGAGATAAATAATGCGCAAAATGTAAAAATATTCCTTTCCACTAATGAATATAATGAAAATAAATATATTGGAAGATCTAATGATGCAGGTACTTTTAAAATAATTATTTCCGAAACAGATTTTAAAAATTATTCCTATTTAATATTTTCAAGTGGTCATACAAGAATGAAAGCAATATTAATTAATTCAATTACTGATGAATTAAAATTGGGACTTGAAAAAGGGAATTCATATTATAATGTAGGCAAACCAGCATTATATCTATATCCGAAAGAAAAAACAGAACTTTCAATTGAATTGGATTTTAAAGGTGTTTTAGGAACAACTTTCCCTTTATATAAAAACCGATGGGAAATTATTGCTGATCCTAATGGAGAAATAGAAAATAAGTCTGATAAAAGAAAATACAATTATTTATTTTGGGAAGGAGATTATGCTTTTCCTAAAGAACACTTCGATTATAAAGATGGATTTGTGGTTAAAAATGAAAATCTGGTTGACTTCTTTATATCAAAACTAAGTCACATAGGTTTAAATAATACTGAAATAAATGATTTTATAGTATATTGGCTTCCACAATTAGAAAAGAATGATATTAATTTTATTCATTTTTGGATTAATGACAATATTGATAACTCTTCTTTTTTGAACATAACTCCAAATCCAGAAACCACAATAGTTGTTTATTTTGAATTTAAAAGAGTAGATAAACAATTTAAAATTCAAGAACAAGTTTTACCTTCATTTGAAAGAAAAGGATTTACAATGGTTGAATGGGGAGGAAGTAATCTAACAGGAAAAAGAATAGAATAAATTATTTACTTTTTCCAATCCACCCTAATTTTCAATACTCAAATCTGTTTTAAAATTTTAATCCATAGGCCATTATTCTATCAAAGCAATTATGAGCAATAAAAATTAAGCGAATTTGACTTATCGAATCATTATTAAGGTAAAATCTATTATAAAAACTAAAGCCATTATACCTTTATGAACAATAAAATTAAGCTATAGTTTGTTTTTATTTATAAAATAAGCTTAAAAAGAAACCTCTGACACAAAAAATAAACAAAAAAATCCCGAATTCACATTCGGGATTTTTTTATTTAAAAATATTCTATTTTATAATTTTGCTAACCATAAAGAAGCATTCATATGCAAACGAGAATGTGAAGCTAATTCTGTCCAACCTGGATATAATGTATCACCTGTTGCTCCAGTACCATCATCTGCTGGTGAGCTATCGCCAATAACAACTAATCTGCCTAACATATAGCTAGCAGTTGCTACCATTACATTAGATGATCCTTGAGTTGATGTACCTCTCCAAATTAATCCTTGTACAGAAGCATTTGCTGTAGTATTAGTTGAAATAGATGCACCAGCAGAATATTTTAGTTGAGAAACAATACCTTGAGTACCATTTAAAATTGGGTTTGTAGTGGCTGATAATCTGTTTGAAGTAGTTTCAGAGAAATTATTTAAAGTTATCGTAAAACCAAACGGATTGTTTTGAATCGTATTGTTACTCATTAAGTCATTCCAAATTGCTGGAGAATCCCAACCATCATTGTTTCTATCAGAAGCTGTATGGTCTGAAATCATAAACAAACCACCTCCATTTTTCACAAAATTCATAATCGCAGTTTTTTCTGCAGTTGTAAATCTAATGTTGGGTTCATCTACAACATAAACATCATAATTTTTTAAATCTTGAGCAGCAGTTGTACCATAAGTTATTGAAGCAGAAGATGGTAAAGTTTCTACAGTATGACCTAATTTTGCCAATGCAATTCCCCAAGATGATAATCCGCCTTTCCAATAACTTTCTGGAGTTGTAACAGTAATTGTTGATTGTAAAGGAGTTGGGAAACGTTGAGGTGATGTATCAGCATCTAAAACCCAGTCTGCATTTCCTGCAGTTTCTCCTTTTTTTGCATCAAATAAAAATTTCTTAGGAGTTACAACTGCTGTTACTTTGTTTTCAGGTGTGTTTGTTGATGTATCAATTACTGAATCATTTTCACAAGAAAAAGCGAAAAGTGCAATACCGAAAAGTAAAAATTTGTTGAGGTTTTTCATAGTTTGGTTTTAATTAATAGGGTATAAACATACAAAAGTTATTTTACCCTAATTAATTGGTCTAAAATATTTTTCAACAATTTGGAAAAAAATCCTGATTAATAGACTGCCCCCAAAAAGTTAGACACTATTTGGGGGTATTTTTATGGAAAGAAAAGTAAAGTATAATTATGCATTTAAACTTGAATGCGTAAAACT
>JAYTNO010000245.1:0-16867 GCA_043748275.1 Flavobacterium sp.
ATAGTCGCCACCTGTAGAACCTCCGAAGGTTCCTGTAATAGTAGTTCCCTGAGCAATATTTCCTTGTATACTTGTAAAATCTTCATAACTTAAAGTAGATGTTTCTGATGTTGTGTTATTTATATCAGCAAATACAACAGAAGTAATTGGTTCTACATTTGTATTAACGTTTGTAGGATCACAGTATTGATCGGAAATAGTTACTGTAAAACTACAAGTATTTAATATTGTTATTCCATCTACATCAACAAGATTATGAATAACTTCTGTTGCTCCTAAAGGAAAATTTGAGCCAGATGGTAGTCCAGAAACTAGAACCAAATTGGATCCAGGATGAGCATTACAAGTAATTGGAATAGTATAATTTACTACTTGCGATCCGGAAAGATTAACAATTACTTGATTTTGAGGGCAAGTAAGGTAACAATCTGTAATTAATAAGTCTTTAAGATTTACCGCCCAGCCATGGGCAAAAATAAATTGTGCATTTTCCCAACCCGAAATATAATTTCCATCAGGTGAAATAGCAATTGCAGTTCCTAATTTTCCATCAACAGAGGTTATTGTAATTCCACTATCAATTAAAATATCTTTTAAAAAAACGGGTTGACTACCTAATGACGGATGATAAACTATTGCTTCTCTATCAAGTCCAAAAAAGCCCCAAATTTGACAATATCCTACGGCAATACCATTGTCAGAAATACTTGTAAAAGAAGCTGTTTCATAACCTGCTGGAACATCAAACTCTGAATATGTGTTTGTAACTTGATTGAATATAAAAGGTTTACCATCACGCTCTCCAACCATTACGTTAGCATTATTAATCGCATTTACGCCACCACCTGTTAACGGATTCGCATTGGGAACTGGAGTAATTACTGATCCTGTAGTCATATATGCTGGAACTCTCAGTGTACCTTGCGGTTGTGGATCGTACCAACCACCTAAAATTCCGGAATTATTAACCGAATAACCCGCACTGTATTCATTGGCTGGATCAGCAATTTTTTCTAATACTTGAGTGGTTACATTATATAAAAATGCTTGTTGGTTACAACAATCTACTGACATCTGCCCTACCATATAATTACCATTTTCGGATATTTGATATGTAGTAACGTTACTTTCTAATGTTGCACCAGGGAAAAGTCCTATTGGATGCCATACACCCCCAGTTTTATAGCCTGGTTGCGAATAGGTATCCGCACCCACTGTAATTGGCATAATTCCAAATAAATCACCGTTGTTATTTATGCTTGATAATTGAGTAGCTTCTGGATCAATAGGCGTTAATGTATTGGTTGTAAAATCATAAGTCCCGCCATTAATAACACCTTTTCCCGAATCATTAATATCAATAAGTGCCGTTCCAAATCCATTGGCATCAAGATTATGATATTCTATTTGAGCAGAAACTGTAACCGTTTTTATGAAAAATACGAGTACAAATAGAAAGTAAGTTTTAGTCATTTTTGTTGTTTTTAAAGTTAATTATTTAGAAAATTATTCGTTTAGATTTTACAATTAAATAAAAGGATGTTGCAAATATTTTCAAATAGTGAATACCTATTAATAAAAATTAGGTTTAATTAATAATTTAGAAAAATTAATTAAATATCATTTTTTTCCAATTGCAAAGTAAAAATTAAATTTTCAAAGGAAATAATTAAAATTAAAAAAAACTAGAGTTAAAAGCGAAAGTTATTTTTTACAATCTATTGATTATCAATATATTAATAAGCGTATTATCAGTGTTAAAAAACAGTAGTTTATTCTTGAATTATCCATTTTTTTATATCCATAAAAGGATAAATTTTAAAATAAGGATTGCTTTGTAATGTATCACAAGATTCTAATATTGTGTTGTTTTTATTTTCATTTTTGATATCATAAATACATAAATTACAATACTCTGAAATTATGACGATTAAATCAGTTAAATACGAATTTGAAATATTTTTTTCGTTATAAAGTTTTAGGATAAAGGTTTCTACAACATCATAATTTTTAAGTTTTAGATGCGAAAAGATGAGTAAAAAATAATTATAAACTAAATAAAATGAAAAAAATTCATTTTCAGGTCTGTTTTTTAAAACATTATAGTTACTAATCATATTTACCACAACTTCTTTGTACTTCCGGTTTTGAAACAAATTACAATTGAAATACAAAAAAGCATATAAATCTAATGTATTGAAGGAGTTGATGTCGCATACATAAGCGTATTTAATAGATTCTTTAATGCTTTTTTCTGTGTCTTTGTTTGTCCAAGTACTATAAAAATTGAGGACAATTAATCTTATTTTATAATAAAAATCATTTTTTAGATGACATTCTTTATCAAATAATTCAAACTCATTTAATATTACATCAGCATTATCTAATTTGCCAAGTAAAATACTTGAAATAATATTGTGATAAAAAATAATTAATGCAACTTCAATATTTTGAAGTGATATTCGTTTTCCTGTTCCTTTAAATTCGTTTAGATATAAATTAAAACTTTTTTGATGATAAATAAAAGCTTCTTCAAAATTGAATAGTTTTATTTCGTATAATAAGGCCATAAAATAATTATATCCATTAATGTCTCTTGGAGAAGTAAAATACTTTTCGTCTTCAATAAAAGTTGGTAATTCACTTTTTATATATTCGAGATCATCGTATTTAGAATCAATTACAATTTTAAAACTTCTATATTTTTCAATAATTGCAATATAGTTTAGTAATTCTTGTTGTTTTGAATCACTATAATTCAGTAATTCTAAATCTTGTTTCATAAAACCAATTCTTGTTAACAAAACTGTAACTAGAACTTGAATACCAGCTTGAATAGAATTTGTTTGTTCTTGTGCAATCTCTTTTAGGATTTTTTCAGACAAATCGAACATATTTTTTTTATACAACACATACGCCAATTGTGTATTATAAATATATTCTAATTCTTTATCAGATTTTACAGTTTCATTAATTAAAACATCTATAATTCTGTTGAACAAATACTTTTTTGCATCAAAAAATGTTGTTTCAGATTTAAAAAGTTGCCTCATTTTTGTAATGTCAACTGATGTTGTTCTATCAATATAATCAAATAACTGATAGAAATTAGCAGTTCTATTCTGATGAGAAATAGAATCTTTAAATTTAGATTTTTCAGGTTTTGTTAAGCTTTTTACTAACAAAACAAGTTCTTGTGATTTTATTTTTATCATAAGCTATAATGTATAAAAAGTTAACAAACAATAAATATAAAAGAGATAAAATTAAAATAATTTTTTAATTCTCAAAAATTGAAAGTATAAATTTATATTATTGAAATTATAAAAAATCAAGGTTTTGGATATTGTTTTTTGATATTGCGAATCAACTCTTCTAATCCATTCAGTTTGAGTTCATAAATTAATTTTAGTTGTTCTCCTAATTCTCCATTAGGAAATCCTTTATTGCTATACCATACAATATAATATTCGGGAATATCAATTAAATACCAATCTTTATATTTACCATAAGGCATTTTGGTGTGGGCAAGTTTAATGAGTTGTTTTTGATTGTTGTCCAAAATTAATAATGATCTAGATTTTAAAAAAAATAAAGCCTAAAAAATTTAGGCTTTATTTTTTTAAATATTATTTTTTTATTACTTCCAGTTAATGGTAATTTCCTTATCAATATCAGTGTGTAAACTTAATAATACTGGGCAATTCATTGCAGTTCTCTCAAGAATAATTTTGGTTTTTTCATCAACTGCAATTGCCATATTCATTACAATAATAATTTTTGAAATACGTCTAGGTTCGGCTTGCATAATTTTGGTCACCTCTACAGTTGAATCTTTTAAATCTATTCCTAAATCATTTGATTTGATTGCCATAATGGTCAGCATACAAGTGCCTAATGATGTTGCTGCCAAATCAGTTGGAGAAAAGGCCTCTCCTTTACCGTGATTGTCTATTGGTGCATCTGTTATAACGGTTGCTCCAGATTGTAGATGCACACATTGGGTTCTCAAATCGCCTAGATAAGTTACTTTTGAAGTCATTAGTTTACTTGAGTTACTGTTAAATCTTCGTTGTATTGCATGATATAAACACCTTTGTTGAGATAACCTTCGGTATCTTTTTTGGCATATTCAAATTTGCTTTCTACTTGTTCTGTTTTGGAATCGTTAGCTGTATTTTCAAATGTTTTTCCTTGTGACAAACGCAACATAGTATCAAAAGTGACATCAAAACCTCGTACAGCATATTGACTTGGGAATACTTTGTTTATTACTTTGTATTTATTTTCAAATATAGCAGCTTCTGGAGTGTTATTTTCTCTATTTAATGATGGATACAACATTTTAAGTATCGTTAACCTTTTCATAGAAATTTCTTCAAAATCAAGAGTGTCATTTGGTTCTATAATCACTAACTGGATTTGAAAGTTTGATAATTCGTTTAATAATTTATTTGTTGTTCCAAGAATCATTCCAGTTTTCTCAGTATCGAGCACTACATAATTTAGTTTGTCTTTGACCAATAATGCTTTTAAATTTTCTAAATCTAAAGCTCCTTTTTCTGTAAAAGCTACAAATTGTGCTACAGGATATTTTTTAGTAATAAATTCTCTATTACTCACTTTTTTAGGGTCACTAACTATGATAATGTTTCCGTTTTTTGAAATCATATAATCAAACATAGCACTTTTTGCAAAATCACTTGGAGGCATTGCTTGATATAAATTACTATAGGATTTTCCTATTTCTTTGGATAAAGGAGAAATAACAGGAACATTATTGGTATTTAATAGCTCAGCAACTTTTTCTACATATTGCTGATAAAATGGTCCAACGACAGCATCTACATTTTCAAGATGATTTTCGTTAACGAGATTCACCACATTTGAGGATAGTTTGCTTTCTTCAGAATCTAAAATTTTAACATCAATATTCAAACCTAATGTTTTAGCAGAATCAATTGCCATTAAAGCTCCAGAATAAAAATCGAGTGTCATATTCAAAAAAGCATCTTTTTTTAATCGAACGCCTATTGTTTTTAAAGTATCTGTTTGAATTTTTGATGCATTAAACGGAATCAATAATACCAATTGTTTTTTTGAATTAGTTTGTATAGATTTGGATAAATCTGAAAAAACACCTGTTGAAGTGGTTACTTTTGTAATAGATCCTTTTCCAGGAACTTTAAGAATCATACCTTCTTTTACACCATCTTTTAGACTAGGATTCAAATTGATTAATTCATCTTGAGAGATTCCAAAGGTTTGTGATAAGCTGTATAAGGTTTCTTTTGATTTCACTTCATAATTGGCAAAACCAGATTTTTTAATTGTTTTAACAACTTCAGTTTCTGTTGTTTTGGGAACAGTAATTTCATAAACTACAGGTTTTGGTTTTTCAACCACTGGTTTTTCAATTTCTGTTTTGGGTGCTATGCCAGAAATAATAAGTTTGTATCCTACAGTTAAATTAGAAACAATTTCAGGATTTTTTGCTTCTAATTGTTCAACAGTCATTCCGTATTTTTTGGCAATTCCAAATTTGGTTTCTTTAGGCTCAACGATATGAAAACTTACTTTTTCTTTGTTAGTTTCTAGTATTGGTTTAGTTTCAACTATTACTGGCTTAGGTTCTATTTTTGTTGGTTCAACTGAAGTTGATATGGTAGCACTTGGAATTTTTATTACCTGCCCAATTTTTAATCCTTCTTTTAAAACGTCTTCATTAAGCGCTTTAAGGTCGTTTACATCAACATTATAATCACGTGCAATACTGTATAGATTTTCTTTTGGTTTGGTAGTATGGTTTTTAACTGAAGCTGGTTTTGGTTTCACAACATTAGGTACAACAGCTGTAGATTTGATTTCTGAAATTGGTATTAATACAATATCATTTTCTTTAATTCCGGCTTGATAATCTGGATTTAATCTGTAAATATCAAAAGGAGTTACTTTGTACTTGGTCGCAATTTGAGAAATAGTTTCCCCTTTTTTAACAGTATGTTTAACAAAACCTTTTTCTTGTGCAAATAGAGAATTCGAAATAGAAAGAGATAGTAGAAGAATTAAAAATAATTTATTCATTTTCATACTTTTAGCAATAATATCAAGATTTTTTTTCAATTGAAATAACTGTTTTATTTTTTGATTAGTAATATTTGTCCGATTTGTAAACCATTTTGCAATAATGCTGCATTTTGTTCTTTGATAACATCTACAGAAATATTGTATTTTTTAGACAAACTATAGAGTGTTTCTT
This sequence comes from Flavobacterium sp., assembly GCA_043748275.1. Lineage (GTDB taxonomy): Bacteria > Bacteroidota > Bacteroidia > Flavobacteriales > Flavobacteriaceae > Flavobacterium. The sequence goes on from JAYTNO010000245.1 coordinate 6,260, forward strand.
TAGGTTCTACTTTATGTTTGATAATACTTTCGGGAGATACAGTATTAGTTTTTGTATTTGTTGTTTCATTTAATGGTATTGATTCTTTTGTTGTATTGGGTATAATTGTTGCAACATTTTTTGATGCAGGTATTTTAAGAACTTGTCCAATTTTCAATCCGTTTTTCAAAACACTTTCATTACTCATTTTGATTTCTTCTGGAGAAACATTGTATTTTTTAGACAAACTATACATCGTTTCTTTAGGTAATACGGTGTGATTGGCTTCTTTAACTCTTTCAATTACTGTTTCCGCTTTTGAATTTTTGATTGGAGCATTGGAAATTTCTTTTGCAATAGTATTTTCTTTTACAGTATTAGTTTCAACAATTTCTTCTGTTTTTGCAGGAATTTCTTCATTTACAGGTTCTACTTCTTTAATTGGAATTTCTTTTTTAGGAACTGGAATTTTCAAAACCATACCCTCACTTATACCATTTACTGCATAACTATTTAGTTTATATATTTCTACAGGATCTACCATATATTTTTTGGATAACATCCTTATTGATTCACCCATCTGAACTTGATGGTTAATAATATCAACTTCTTGATTTTTCTTTTTTACTTGACTAAAACTATTTTCAAATAAAAGACAAACGAATAAAAACAAAATTAATTTTTTCATAATCAATCAAAATTTATGTTACTCCCACTCTATTGTTGCTGGAGGTTTCGAGCTTATATCATAGACTACTCTATTGACTCCTTTTACTTTATTGATAATATCATTTGACACTTTCATCAAGAAATCATAAGGCAAATGAACCCAATCTGCAGTCATACCATCAGTAGATTCTACTGCTCGAAGAGCGACTACTTTCTCATAGGTTCTTTCATCTCCCATCACTCCTACACTATTTATTGGCAATAAAATAGCTCCGGCTTGCCAAACTTTATCATACAGTCCCCAGGTTTTTAAACCGTCAATAAACACTGCGTCAACGTCTTGCAATATACGAACTTTTTCTAAAGTTATATCACCCAGAATTCTGATGGATAAACCTGGTCCAGGAAAAGGATGTCTTCCTAATAATGCAGCATCAATGCCTAATGTTTTGCCAACTCTTCGCACTTCGTCTTTAAACAACATACGTAACGGTTCTACAATTTTTAACTTCATATAATCCGGTAATCCACCTACATTATGATGCGATTTTATTGTTGCTGAAGGACCTTTTACCGAAACCGATTCTATAACATCAGGATAAATTGTTCCTTGAGCCAACCATTTTACATTTTCTATTTGGTGCGATTCATCATCAAAAACTTCAATAAAAACACGTCCTATTATTTTCCGTTTGGTTTCAGGATCTGAAATACCTTTTAGTTCATCCAAAAAGCGTGCCGAAGCATCAACTCCTTTTACATTCAATCCCATTCCTTTGTATTGTTCAAGGACATTTTCAAATTCGTTTTTGCGTAATAATCCGTTATTTACAAAAATACAATATAGGTTTTTACCAATAGCTTGATGCAATAAAACTGCTGCTACTGTAGAGTCAACACCACCAGAAAGCCCCAAAACAACTTTATCGTCTTGAAGTTTTTCTTTTAATTCGGCAATCATTTCTTCTGCAAATGCATTAGGAGTAAAATTTTGAGGAACGTGTGCTATTTTGACAAGAAAATTTTCTAATAATTGTTTTCCATCAGTAGAATGATATACTTCTGGGTGAAACTGAATAGCATAAGTGGTTTCGTCTTCAATACGATAAGCTGCATTTTCAACATCGTGTGTACTGGCAAGTTTAATTCCTTTATTGGGCAAATGTTTGATAGTATCGCTATGCGACATCCAAACTTGAGAATTAGCACCAATGCCATCAAAAAAAACTTCATTTTCTTTAATAAAAGACAAATTGGCTCTACCATATTCTCTAGTATTTGACGATGCAACTTCACCTCCAGAAAAATGGGCTAGGTATTGTGCACCATAACAAACAGCAAGCAAAGGCAATTTACCTCGAATTTGTGATAAATCTGGATGTGGTGCATCTTCACCTCGAACAGAAAAAGGACTACCAGAAAGTATTACTGCTTTGTAAGAAGATAAATCGTCTGGAAAATGGTTATATGGAAAAATTTCGCAAAAGATGTTAAGTTCGCGAACTCTTCGGGCAATAAGTTGTGTATACTGTGACCCGAAATCTAAAATAAGTACGTTGTGTTGCATAGGCAAAAATACTTTTTATATTTTAAATTTGAAATCAGTTTGAGTAAAATTTGTAAATAGATTTTAACAATTTTAAATAAATTTTGATGATATAATTTTAACGTTTGTTGATTAAAAAAAAACAATTTAAATTAAACTTACATACTATAAGCTTCAAACTTTCGTTATTCACATTATTAGAAAAATAGTGTTCATAAAAAAATCATAGAACATAGAAGCCTTTTTTAAATTTTATGCACTTTTGTAAAAATACTTAATACCAAAACAAAATATGACAATTTTAAATTTCTTTTTGCAAGCAGCTCCTGTTGTTGACTCTCTTTCAAATGCAGCAACCAATGCAGCAACCACAGAAGTAAGCGTAACAGAAAATATTTCATACTTAGATTTTATACTAAAAGGTGGAATAATGATTTATCCACTGATTGTGTTGCTTTTTTTCTGTATATATGTCATTATCGAACGTTTTTTATCTATCAAAAAAGCAGCAAAGCAAGATACCAACTTGGTTAGTGAAATAAAAAGCCAGTTACACGCAGGAAAATTAGACAATGCCATTATGCTTTGCAGCAGAGAAAACACAGCTTCAGGAAATATTTTGCGAAGCGGAATTGCTTTAATAGGAAGACCAATCGGTGAAATAGAATCGGTTATGGAAAAAACTGCAAATATAGAAATTGCACAAATGGAGAAAGGATTAGGAAATCTTGGTTTGATTTCTGGTATTGCTCCTATACTTGGATTTATTGGAACCATTTCTGGGGTAATCAAAATATTCCATACCATCTCAAATACTGGGAATTTGAATATTCAAACCATTTCTGGTGGTTTGTACGAAAAAATGATTAGTAGTGGTGCTGGACTTGTTGTTGGTGTTGTTGCTTATTCTGCCTATCATTTATTCAATATGATGATTGATGGTTTTGCATTGAAAGTTCAAAAACAGACATTAGAAATTATTAACGTTATTCAAGAACCACAAAATGGCAATTAAAAGAAACAAACGTTTTCACGCAGAAATTCCGACTTCGTCTTTGAGCGATATTATGTTTTTCTTGTTTTTGTTTTTCTTGATTATCTCAACTTTGGCTAACCCAAACGTGATTAAGTTGACATTACCTAAAGCCAAATCAAACGAAACAACCAACAAAGACCATGTCTCTCTTTCTGTAACATCAGATAAACTTTATTATATTAATAAAGAATTGGTGCCTTTTGATCAATTAGAGCAAGAATTATTCAACAAAACAACAATGATGAATGACAAAGTAGTCGTAGTTCGAGTTCCTGCAGATAACAAAGTACAAGATTTAGTAGATTTGATGCAAATGGGTGTCAAATTGAAACTTAATTTTGTAATTGCAACTTCTAAATAATGATTCGAACCATCCTTTTAATTGCTTTAGGTGGCGGAATTGGTAGTGTGTTTCGATATTTTACAACAATTATAGTTCAGAAATATTACACAACTGTATTTCCGTTGGCCACCTTTATAGCTAATATTTTAGGGTGTTTATTGATAGGTATTTTTATTGGATTATTAGAAAAAAATCAAATGTCAAACTCCAATTTGAAATGGTTTTTGATAACGGGTTTTTGTGGTGGCTACACTACTTTTTCTACTTTTGGATACGAAAATATTTCTTTATTACAATCAAATAATATTGCTTTGATGTTTCTGTATATAGGCACAAGTATTATCATTGGTTTGTTTGCAATATGGTTGGGATTGTTTATCACAAAATAACAATGCTAAGAACCTGTTAAAATGTTTCTCTTTTGGGAAAAAAATGTAACTTCGCAGCCTATGAAAAAAGAAGATATTTTAGCTATTCAAGAACTACTGGCAACTCCAAAAAAAATTGCCATCATACCACACCGAAGTCCAGATGGTGATGCAATGGGTTCAACATTAGCATTATATCATTTTTTGTTAAAACTCAATCACTATCCAATTGTAATTGCTCCTAATGATTTTCCAGAATTTCTTTCTTGGTTACCTGGTTCAGAACAAGTTTTAGTATTTGAAAACGAAAAAGAGAAAACTACCAAAATACTTCAGGAATCAGAGTTGATTTTCACATTAGATTTTAATGCTCTGCATCGCACAGGTGAAATGGAACTTGTTTTAAACAAACTACAAGCTCCATTTATTATGATTGATCATCATGAGAAACCGGGTGATTATGCACGCTTCACTTATTCGGATACAGCTTTTGGTTCTACTTGTGAAATGATTTATAATTTTATTGTTGAATTAAATCATAAGAATTTGATTGACAAAACAATTGCAACGTGTATCTATACCGGAATATTAACTGATTCTGGCTCGTTTCGATTTCCAAAAACAACAGGAACAACTCATAGAATCATTGCTGAATTAATAGATTTGGGTGTTGAAAATTCAAAAATTCCTAATTTATTATTTGATAATAATTCGTATCATAGTTTGCAATTACTTGGAAGAGCTTTGCAGAATATGAAAGTGATACCAGAATTAAAAACTGCTTATATTACTCTTTCTCAAAAAGAGTTAGACGAATTCAATTATCAAAAAGGAGATACTGAGGGAATTGTGAATTATGGGTTGTCTATAAAAGGCATTGTTTTTGCAGCCATTTTTATAGAGAATAATGAGGAAAATATTATTAAAATATCGTTCCGTTCTCAAGGTAGTTTTGATGTCAATCAATTTGCTAGAGATTATTTTGGCGGTGGAGGACATATCAATGCATCTGGAGGAAAATCAAATCTATCATTAAAAGACACAGTTATTAAATTCGAAAATTTAATAAGTCAATTAAAAATATAACGTATGAACGTCATGAAATATACAATTGTAATTCTTTTTACAGGATTTTTGCTCTCTTGTTGTTCACAAAAAGAAGAAGCTAGAAGACCAATATCACAATCTTCAGGAACTTTTCTGAAAGAATCTATAGATAGAAATAAAAAACTTGTTGCTAGCGAAGAAGGAAAAATTGATTCAATAATTAAAAGCAACCCAAACATCAAATATATTGCTTCAAATAAAGGGTATTGGTATCGTTATGATGCTAGAAACACACAAGATACTTTAACTCCCAAAAAAGGAGATATTGCTCATTTTAATTATGAAGTAAAAGATTTGAATGGAAATATTATCTATTCAGAATTAGAATTGCGTCCACAAACCTATTATGTAGACAAAGAGCAAAAAATAATAATTGGTTTACGACACGGCATTAAATTAATGCGCAAAAACGAAACAGTTACCTTTTTATTCCCTTCTCATTTAGCCTATGGGTATCACGGTGATGATAGAAGAATTGGGCACAGTACACCACTTAGTTATACTGTAACGTTGACCGATTTTGGTCCAGAAAATAAAACTAAAACGGAATAATAATTAATTAAAAATGAAAAAAAGATTTTTACTATTACTTGTTGTATTATCAACTTTGTTATCTTGCAAAGAAGAACATAACAATTTAAAAGATGGACTTTATGCCGAAATTGAAACCAATAAAGGAAAGATTTTGGTGCAATTAGAATTTGAAAAAACCCCAATTACAGTTGCCAATTTTGTGACACTGGCAGAGGGAAAAAATACTTTTGTTAGTCAGGAATTTAAAAACAAACCTTTTTATGATGGTTTAAAATTTCATCGTGTAATTTCGGATTTTATGATTCAAGGTGGAGATCCTTTGGGTAATGGTTCTGGTGATACGGGTTATAAATTTAGAGATGAAATAACCGATTTGCGTTTTGATAAAGGTGGTCTTTTGGCAATGGCCAATTCTGGTCCAGGAACCAATAGTAGTCAATTTTTTATTACCCATTTGGCAACACCTTGGTTAGATGGAAAACATACTATTTTTGGGCATGTAGTTGAAAATGGTATGGAAGTTGTAAATGCAATTGTACAAAATGATGATATTATAAAAATTGCCATTATTAGAAAAGGAGACAAAGCCAAAAAATTTGATGCTGTAAAAACATTTTCTGATTTCTTTTCAAAAGAAGCTGAAAATCTTAAAAAACAAGCTTTAATTGATACTGAAAATAAAAAAGCATATGAAGCAAAATTCAAAGCAGTTATTGATGAAAAAATAACTTATTTTGAAACAACAAAAAAAGCAACAATAAAATCTCATACTGGTTTGAGATATAAAATTATTACAAAAGGAACAGGAAAAAAACCTGCTGTTGGAACCAATGTGTTTCTACATTATTCAGGTTTTTTTGAAAATGGAGAATTATTTGATAGTAGTGTTGCTGAAGTTGCCAAAGCTTTTGGTAAATTTGATCAACGTAGAGAAGATGCAAAACAATATATTCCAATTCCTTTTCAAATCGGTAGAAAAGACGGCATTATTCCAGGATTAATTGAAGGTATCGAAAAATTGTCGTTTGGAGACAAAGCGATTATATTTATACCATCAAATTTAGCCTATGGTGCTCAAGGTGCTGGTGGTGTTATTCCGCCAAATGCAAATATTATTTTTGAAATAGAACTTTTAGATAAACAATAATAAATTTTTAAAAAAGGGAAGTAACCTGAAAATCCCTGCAATTGCGAAATAAGTAAGGACAAACTATTTATTAATCAAATGAAAATGAAATTTAAAGTAATCGTTTTATTGTTTTTAGGAATGATAAATGTTTATGCTCAAAAAGCAAAAAAACCTGTTGCTAGCAAAAAACCAATGGCAACAACTATAAAAAAAGCATCTCCTTCAGCTTCAAACGAAGGAATTTTTGTTGAATTTACAACTCCAAAAGGAATTATAGTTGTAAGATTAGAATATCAAAAAGCACCAATAACTGTTGCTAATTTTGTTTCTCTTGCAGAAGGAACCAATACTTTTATTACAGATCCTAAACTAAAAGGGAAACCGTATTATGACGGATTAAAATTTCATAGAGTGATCAAAGACTTTATGATTCAAGGTGGAGATCCTGCAGGAAATGGTTCTGGTGGTTGTGGTTATAGTTTTAAAGACGAAATTGTTCCTGAATTTGTTTTTGACAAACCTGGAATTCTAGCTATGGCAAATTCTGGACCAGCAACCAATAGTAGTCAGTTTTTTATCACTCATAAGGAGACATCTTGGTTGAATGGAAAGCATACTATTTTTGGATATGTTGTTTCGGGACAAGATGTTGTAAATGCAGTTGCACAAGACGATATTATGACAAAAGTTACAATCGTAAGAAAAGGTGCTGCAGCAAAAGCTTTTGATGCCAATAAAATCTTTGGTGATTATTATGGAAATAAAGGAGAAGATGATAAAAAACAAGCTTCAATTCAAGCGGAAGCTAGAGCAAAGCAAGCAGCATTAGAAGCAGAAGCAAAAAAAGCTTATGATGAAAAATATGCTCCAATAAAAGCAGAGAAAATGAAATATTTGGCTTCTGTAAAAGCTACTGCTACAAAATCGGCTACAGGTTTAGAAACAAAAATTATCAAAACTGGAACTGGAGTAAAACCAGTTGAGGGTTCTACTTTTTATATTCACTATGCTGGATATCTTGAAGATGGTTCTTTGTTTGATAGTAGTTATGAAGATGTGGTAAAAGCATACGGAAAATTTGATCAGAATCGTGCTTCTCAAAATGGATACAATCCTTTTCCTTTTCAAGCAGGAAAGAAAGATGGATTGATTCCTGGATTTTTGGAAGGAATTAATAGTTTGTCTTTTGGTGATAAAGCAGTATTGTTTATACCATCAGCTTTAGGATACGCAGAACGTGGTGCAGGAAATGTAATTCCGCCAAATTCAAATATTATTTTTGAAGTGGAATTATTCGAAAAATTGCCTACACCTCCACCACCAGCTACTCCAGCAACTTCAAAACAATAATTATTATTTTATAAAAAAAGGGATTTACAAACAATGTAAATCCCTTTTTTAATTTTATTTATTTCCAAATTTCCAATCAAACTCATCTTTATTGTTGATGATAGCGCCTATTTCTATTTTGTTAATTTCATCAAATTCAGTTTGAAGAATAATCCAATGATCTTCATTGAAATGATTTTCAACTGAATCAAAATCTTCTTGTTCCCAAGTTTTATAATTGGTTAGTTCTTGTTTTACACTTGCTACTTTTCTCCCTAATAATTTTTTATCGTTTAGCATAATTTCAGGATTAGATATAATAATATAACCCAGTCTAAATTCTTCAACTGCATAGAAAGTCAAACGCAATTTCAATTCATTATAAAGAAAAATTGAGTTTCCGTCATCATCTTTAAATTGTTTATTTGGTTTACCATAAATAGCAATAACATCATTTTGTTTCATACCAAAAAGAAGTTGGTCAACACCGTGTTTTGGGTTTAGTTTCATACCTATTTTATTTATTCAAAGGTCGTAAAGTTTTTCTTCAACATGTTTATATTTTCAAAAAAAATCATATTTAAAGATACTTTAAAATAATCTAGATATTCTTGTATTAAACCTATTTTGAATAGAAAAAAAGAGAATAAAGTGCAGGTTATATAGATTTATAAGGAGTTCAACGAATTTTTTAGGAAAATAAAATCAAAATTGCAAATCTTTGTTTGAAAGATTAGAAGATTAATTTTTTTTATATCGAAAATTTAAGAATATGCGTTTTATTTATTTAATTATTTGTTTCACTTTAGGTTCATCTACATTTGCTAAAAATATTAGCACTGATAGAGTAATTACTGTTTCAGATAGTATATTGGTTTCTAAAGTTGGAGAGAATCTTAAAAAGTATTTTGAATTATCATCAGATGGTTCCCATTATAAATATTTGGTTGCAAATAAAAGAATGGAAACAGAGCATTTTTTAGATCAAAAGAAAATAAAAAAAGATATTACTGAAATCTGGGTTTTATATCATTTTAATTACACCAAAATTGAAGGGATGAAAGCAGGAATTTGGATTAAATTAGACGAAAATTTGCAATTGATAGAAGAGCCTAATTTTAATATAGTTCCAGAATTTTTAATTAATACAACTGCACCAAGCTTTATTTCAAGAAAAGATGCAAAAGCTATTGCACTTAAAATTTTTACAGAAAAAGGAGCAGATATTTCAGAACCTAAATTGCAATATGTAAAAAAGAATGAAAAATATATTTATACCATTGCCAATAAAACAATGAAACAAAATATCAGAGAAATGGAGATTGTAGAATTGGATGTATTTACCGGAAAGCTTTTAAGTAAATATGAAAGCTATAATGGCTTGATTGAAAAATAAGATTTGAATAATTTGATATAAAAAAAACTCGTTTATTGCTAAACGAGTTTTTTTATGAACTTCTTTTCTATTTTTTCAAAGGAATATTTTTTAATATCTCCAATACAAAAGCATAGAATTTTTGAGACGATTTTATTGAAGCTCTTTCGTCTGGACTGTGAGCTCCGTGTATGGTAGGACCGAAAGAAATCATATCCATTTCTGGATAATTTGTTCCAAGAATGCCACATTCTAAACCTGCATGACAGGCGACAACTTTTGGCTTTTCTCCATTTTGTTTTTCGTAAATCGAAACCAATACATCTAGAATTTCCGATTTTACATTTGGTGTCCAACCAGGATAACTTCCGCCTAATTCAACTTCGCAACCAAATAATTCATAGGCTGAACGCAACGCATTTGCCAAATCAAATTTAGAACTTTCTACTGATGAACGCGTTAAATTTTGGATTGTGATTGCTCCATCTTTTACGATAACACGAGCAATATTGTTGGAGGTTTCAACTAAATCTTCCATATCTGCAGACATTCTGTAGACACCATTGTGAGCAGCATATATGCCACGTAGTAAACCTTCTTGTACACCAAGTTCCATTATTTTTGAAGGTAAATCTGTTTTTTCTATTGAAATAGATAAATTAGGTTCAGTCGTTTTGAATTCGGTTTTAATATCGCCAATAATCTCTTGCATATCAAACACAAAAGCTTCATCATACATACTTGCTACAATGACTTTAGCAACACTTTCTCTAGGAATTGCATTACGCAAACTACCACCACTAATTTCTGCAATCTGTAAACCAAAATTTTCAAATCCATCAAATAATAAACGATTCATTATTTTATTGGCATTACCCAAACCTTTATGAATATCCATTCCAGAATGTCCACCATTCAATCCTTTTACAGTAATTATATATCCAACAGAACCTTCTTGTGTTTCTTCTTCGTGGTAATTTCTTGTTGCAGTTACATCTACTCCACCAGCACAACCAATATCAATTTCGTCATCTTCTTCGGTATCCATATTCAAAAGAATTTCTCCTTTTAAAATACCACCTTTTAGGTTTAAAGCACCAGTCATTCCGGTTTCTTCATCTATGGTAAACAAAGCATCAATTGCTGGATGTGCAATTTCTTTACTTTCTAAAATTGCCATCATCATTGCTACA
>JAYTNO010000246.1:0-6962 GCA_043748275.1 Flavobacterium sp.
GTTGCGGAATTATAGTAATAGTTACTGTACTCACATCACTCAGACAAGGAGCAATTCCTTGAATAATATATTCAAATGTACTTGTCGTAGCTCCAATACTAGGAGTAAAAGTTCCTGATGAAGCATTAAAAGTACCACCAACTCCTGATATTCTTGTCCAAGTTCCTCCAGGTTGTTCTCCAAATATTAAATTTTGTAAACTAATTATATTAGGATCACTTTCACAAACCATAATGTTTCCGTCAACACCAGCGTTAGGTTGTGCAAATATATTAACAGTAACAAGACTATTATCGCTGACACATGGTGCAATTCCAGGAATGGTATATGCAAAAGTACTTGTTGTTGATCCAAAAGCAGGAGAATAAGTTCCTGATGCAGCATTAAAAGTACCACCAACTCCTAATATTCTTGTCCAAGTACCACCAGATTGTTCTCCTGTAATAATACCATATAAATTTATTGGAGCACTGTTACCATCACAAACAGTTATACTACCATCAACACCAGCATTTGGTTGTGCAATTAAATTAACAGTAACAATACTATTAACGCTAAAACATGGTGGTGTTCCAGTTACTGTATATGAATAAACTCCTGGTGGATCAATGGTAGGATTATAAAATCCTGTACCACTAGCTAAAACAGGTGTCCAAGTACCTCCTGTTTGAGCTGTATTACCCAATAATGGAAATAAATCTTGTGACGTACTGTTACCATTACAAAAAGTTATACTACCATTAACACCAGCATTAGGTTGAAGATTGACAGTAATCATCATTGTAACAACAATTGCATCTTGACCAGAATTTGGTGTAAAAGTATAGGTTGTTGTTTGCAAATTATTCATAGTAGATGGAGACCATGAACCTATAATTCCATTCAAAGAAGTAGTTGGCAATGGAGCTAATGTTGTACCAGAACAAATAGGCGAAACTTGATTAAAAAGAGGTGTAACAGTTACAAACTCATTTTTTGAATTTGTAAATAGCAACTTTTTTTCAAAAGAAAGTTCAACACTTTTAGCTTGTAGTTGATAAAAAAAGAAAAATGAAATAATAAAAAAGAAATGTTTTTTCATAATAAAAACTGTTTGTTATGTGTAAAAATAATTAATTTTCTACAACAAACACTTTTTAACTTATTTATTTAAATCCTTTTGCTTTCTTTTCCCAATAGTCTGATAATTCATCATAATCAACAGGAGTTGCCGATTCTTGTTTGATGAGTCGTCCTCTATTGAATGCTCTGTAAAGGATGGTTTCTATTAAATAATCTTCGTTTACTTGATATGGAGCATATTTGGTTTTAAGATTTATATCAAATAATCGTGCTGTACTATTAGACCAAAAAGCTTTCCAGCCACTTTTGAGTTCTTTAATCAAATCAAAAGTAGAAATTCCGGTTTGTCTGTATATTAATTTCACCAAAATTTGTCCTTGTTTTCGGGATAGTTTTTTGAGTTTGGCTTCAAATTCATTGTTCATATATTCTTCTGCAATCTTGAAATATTTTTTCTTTTCGCGATTGGTTGTTAATGCTGACATATTTTTATTCAAAATAACCAATCTTTCTGCAGCCACTTTGGCATAAGGATATACTTTATAAACTCTATTTTGAAGCAAGAGAAATTGTTTTTTGGCTTCTGGATCAAGATGTTCTTTGTAAACAATTATTTCTTCCAATTCAATTGGTTCAGAAATGGTATCACTTTCTTTCAAAACATATCCCATTTTGGTAGAATCCTTTTCAATAATCTGTGCATTGCCAGGTATTGAAAAAAGAAAAATGATAAGTAAAAGTGAAAACAATTTCATAATGAAAATTTAAATGTCAAAATTATACAAATAGTATACAACTGTAATGCCAAATTTATAATTTAGCAAAAAAAATATTTTATGAGTTCAAAATCAATATTAAAAAAATCATCAATCGATTTTTTAGAAACCTATTTAAATAATGCCTCTCCAACTGGATTTGAAAATGAAGGTCAAAAAATTTGGATGAATTATTTGAAACCGTATGTAGATACTTTTATCACTGATACCTACGGAACTGCTGTTGGGATAATCAATCCAGATGCAAAATACAAAGTTGTGATAGAAGGTCACGCTGATGAAATTGCTTGGTATGTAAACTACATTACTGATGATGGTTTGATATATGTCATTAGAAATGGTGGTTCAGATCATCAAATTGCTCCATCAAAAAGAGTAAATATTCATACCAAAAACGGAATTGTAAAAGGAATTTTTGGATGGCCAGCAATACATACAAGAAATAGAGCCAAAGAAGAAGCAGCAAGAATAGACAATTTGTTTGTAGATTGTGGTTGTAGCACAAAAGATGAAATAGAAAAATTAGGAATTCATGTGGGTTGTGTCATAACTTATCCAGACGAATTTATGATTTTGAATAATGATAAGTTTGTTTGTCGCGCTATTGATAATAGAATGGGTGGTTTTATGATTGCCGAAGTAGCTCGTTTGTTGAAAGAAAACAAAAAGAAATTACCTTTCGGATTGTATATTGTAAATGCTGTGCAAGAAGAAGTTGGTCTTCGTGGTGCAGAAATGATTACCAATACTATAAAACCAAATATTGCCATTGTTACAGATGTATGTCACGATACTACAACACCAATGATTGATAAAAAAATCGAAGGTGATCTAAAAATTGGTCGTGGTCCAGTAATTGCCTATGCACCAGCAGTTCAAAATAAACTGAGAGAATTGATCATAAATACAGCAGAAGAAAAGAAAATTCCTTTTCAACGTCATGCGACTTCAAGAGTGACTGGTACAGATACTGATGCTTTTGCATACAGTAATGGTGGTGTAGCATCGGCTTTGATTTCATTGCCATTACGATATATGCATACCACTGTAGAAATGGTACATAAAGATGATGTTGAAAATGTTATAAAACTAATATATGAATCTTTATTGAAAATTGAAAATGATCATCCTTTTTCATATTTCAAATAAGAAATAAAACAAGAAAAGCATCATTTTTAAGTGATGCTTTTCTATAATATTCTTTTAACTATTTATTTAAAAAATTCAAAACATTGTGTTCAATTCGTTCATTAATATTTGAAATATCAGCTTTAATGAATTTCTCTCCTAATATATTTTCATATAATTCAATATAGCGTTCAGAAACAGTATCAATATATTCGTCAGTCATATTAGGAATTTGTTGTCCTTCTTTTCCTTGAAATCCATTTTCAATTAACCAGCGTCTTACAAATTCTTTAGACAATTGCTTTTGCTCTTCTCCCCTATTTTGTCGATCTTGATACCTTTCTAAATAAAAATAACGTGAGGAATCTGGTGTATGAATTTCGTCAATCAAAACAATTTGACCTTCTTTGGTTTTTCCGAATTCATATTTTGTATCTACCAAAATCAAACCTCTACTTGCGGCAATTTCGGTACCACGTTGGTATAAAGCTCGAGTATATTTTTCTAAAATGAGATAATCTTCTTCTGAGACAATTTTGTTTTCTAATATTGCTTCTCTAGAAATATCTTCATCGTGAGAACCATTGTCTGCTTTAGTTGTTGGCGTAATTATAGCAGTTGGAAATTTATCATTTTCTTTCAAACCATCTGGCATAAAAACACCGCAAATTATCCTTTTTCCAGATGCATATTCTCTAGCTGCATGCCCAGAAAGATACCCACGAATTACCATTTCTACTTTAAAAGGATCACACAAATGACCAACGGCAACATTTGGATCTGGAGTAGCAATCAACCAATTCGGAACGATATCTTTAGTAAGTTCCATAAACTTAGTAGCAATTTGATTCAGAATTTGACCTTTGTACGGAATTCCTTTGGGCAACACCACATCAAAAGCAGAAAGTCTATCGGTTGCCACCATTACTAGAAGCTCATCATTGATATTATAAACTTCACGAACTTTGCCTCTGTATACCGATTTCTGATTAGGAAAATTAAAATTTGTAGTTGTAATTGTATTCATTGTATAAGTTAGTTGTGTTTTGCAAAAGTAGTTTGTTTGCTATTGTTTCAAAAGAAAAATATTACCTATTTCTAATCTTTTTTACAATTTTAAATACAATATAAATAATACTACAAAAAACAAGAAATAACAAACCTATAATCCAGAATGGAATAATTGTAGTATGCCATCCCGGAATTATAGAAGTTAAATTGTCAATCATTAATACTTAATCATTATTCTCAATTTGTTTATAAGCATCAATCACTTTTTTAACCAATCTATGACGTACAATATCTTTATCATCTAGATAAATAATACCAATTCCTTCTACATCTTTTAGAACCAAAATGGCTTCTTTCAATCCAGAAATGGTTCGCCTTGGCAAATCGACTTGACCTGGATCACCTGTAATCATAAACTTGGCGTTTTTCCCCATACGGGTTAAGAACATTTTCATTTGAGAATGTGTAGTGTTTTGAGCTTCATCAAGAATAACAAAAGCATTATCAAGAGTTCTACCACGCATAAAAGCCAATGGTGCAATTTGAATAATTCCTTTCAGGATATAATCTTCTAGAGATTGTGGAGGCAACATATCCCGCAAAGCATCATATAATGGTTGCATATACGGATCAAGTTTTTCTTTCATATCACCAGGCAAAAAACCAAGGTTTTCACCAGCTTCAACGGCTGGACGAGTCAAAATAATACGTTTGACTTGTTTTTCTTTCAATGCTTTTACCGCCATAGCAACACCAGTATAAGTTTTTCCTGTTCCTGCTGGACCAACTGCAAAAACCATATCGTTTTTATAGATAGTTTCTACAAGCAATTGTTGGTTTGGAGTCATTGCTTTAATGATCTTACCACCTATTCCATGTACCAATATCTTATCGTGATCTGGCATTCGTTGCTCATCTTGAGCATTACTTTGTATTACTCTATCAATAACATTATCATCTATACGATTGTATCTACTAAAATGTTGCATCAGTCTATTGAATCTGATTTCAAATTCATCAAGCACTTCTTTCTCGCCAAAGGCTTTCAAAGTGGTGCCACGAGCAACAATTTTTAGTTTTGGATAATATTTTTTAATTGTTTCAAGATGCGAATCTTGAGCGCCCCAAAAATCTTTTGGTGCAATTTCGCCTAGTTCTATAATTCTTTCGTTCAAAAGGAGTAGTATTTAATTAAAAAATATGTTTTATAATTATTAGCTTTGCATTTCTCAAATTTAAGATAAATTAAGTTTACGTTGTTGTAATAGTTATAAACAAAAAAATGTCAATAATTACCCTTACTACCGATTATGGATTGAAAGACCACTTTGTTGGCGCTTTGAAAGGGAAAATATTATCTGAATATGCCGAAGCTACTATTATAGATATTTCACATGACATTGATCCGTTTAATACTGCCGAAGCAAGTTATAATATAGGTTCTGCTTACAAAAGTTTTCCAAAAGGAACAGTGCATCTAATAGGTGTTGATGCCGAACTAAACAAAGAAAATCAGCATATTGCCATTGAATGGAACGATCATTTTTTTATAGCTGCAGATAACGGTATTTTAAGTATGTTGACTCAAAAAATTGTTCCTAAGAAAATGGTAGCTATTAATATTCACGATCGTTTGCCAGTTGATGCAACTGATTTGGATGTTTTTGTAAAAGTAGCTTGCCACATTGCAAAAGGTGGTTTGCTCAATGTAATAGGCAAAGAAATTACTGCTATTAAACAAGTTACAGAACTTCAACCAGTGGTTTCTTCTGACAAAAATTCAATTAAAGGATATGTTATCTACATAGATCATTTCGGAAACGTCGTAACCAACATCACCAAACAATTGTTTCTAGATGTTGCCAAAGGCAGACCTTATGAAATTCCGATGATGCAACTTCGAAACCAAAAAAAATCGAATACCATAAAAAATATTTGGGCAAAATATTCAGATATTGCAAATTCTAGAAACTATGATCTCAAAAATTATGAAGGAGATAAACTTGCTATTTTTAATGAAGCAGGATTTTTAGAAATTGCCATTTTCAGAAGCAATCCTATGAATTTAGGAAGTGCTTCTAGTTTATTAGGATTGGGTTATCGTGATGTTATCACCATTAATTTTTTAAATAATTAATAAAAAATGTTTGTTAGAATTGTAAAAATGAGTTTTCACGAAGAACATATTCCAGCATTTCTGGAAAATTTTGAATTAATGAAAAACAAAATACGAAATTCAGAAGGAAATCGTTTTCTAGAATTATATCAAGACAAATATGATAATGGTATCTTCTTTACCTACAGTTATTGGGAAACCGAAGAAGATTTAGAAAACTACAGAAAATCTGAATTGTTCTATGATGTCTGGACTTTTACCAAAAAACTGTTTAATGCCAAACCAGAAGCGTGGAGTGTAAATAAATTAGTGAGTTTAAAATAAATATAAATGAAAGCAATTGCATTACGGGAAATAAAATCTTTTTTTGGGTCACCAATTGGATATTTGGTTATTGCCTTATTTCTAATCATCAACGGATTATTTCTCTGGGTTTTTGAAGGAGAATATAATATTTTAAATAGTGGTTTTGCCGATTTGACTCCGTTTTTTACAATAGCACCTTGGGTTTTAATTTTTCTAATTCCAGCTGTAACCATGAGAAGTTTTTCTGATGAAAGAAAACAAGGTACACTCGAGTTATTATTGACCAAACCTTTGAGTTTGTGGCAAATTGTAAATGGTAAATTTTTAGGATCATTTATTCTAATAGTCATAGCACTTATACCAACATTGCTTTATGTTTATGTAATTTCTAGTTTAGGAATGCCAGAAGGAAATATAGATTTGGGTAGCATAATGGGTTCTTATTTTGGATTGTTGTTTCTAATTGCAGGATACACAGCTATAGGTATTTTTGCTTCAACATTATCCGAAAATCAAATTGTTGCCTTTATTGTTTCTGTTTTTTTATGTTTCTTCTTTTATTT
>JAYTNO010000247.1:0-6960 GCA_043748275.1 Flavobacterium sp.
ACTGTTGCTTTCGGAATCAGAAATTTTGAAAATCTAGAAAAAGGATTAACAGAAATTCTCCGTGTATTAAAGCCTAACGGGATTTTTGTGATTTTAGAAACTTCAAATCCAACAAAAAGTCCATACAAACAAGGATATTATTTTTATACTAAAAATATTCTTCCTATAATTGGCAAACTTTTTTCAAAAGACAATAATGCCTACGGATATTTATCAGAATCTGCAGCAAATTTTCCATTTGGAGAAAAGTTAAACAATATTTTGAAGAAAATTGGGTTTATAGATGTAGTGGCTTTGCCTCAAACATTTGGTGTGGCAACAATTTATTCGGCCACTAAAAAATAATATGAAAAAATTAATTGTTTTCTTTATACTAATTACAACTTTACACTTAAATGCTCAAGGTCCAGGAAGCATTTTTGGTAAAGACCCTATTATAAATCAAGAAAATTTTGATGTACAACGTGTATATTGGGGATATTTTCTTGGTTTTAATTCCTATGATTACAAATTTGATTACAAAACTGTTGGTCCAGATATTTTAGTAAACAAAACCATAGGATTTAATGTAGGTCTTGTTGGAGATTTAAGACTTATGAATTATCTGAATTTGCGTTTTGAACCAGGTTTATATTATACACAACGTAATCTTACTTATGCCAATTTTGAAAAACCAATTGATGCCAAACGTGAAGTTTCTGCAACCTATATTCATTTTCCTATTTTGTTAAAATTTTCAGCCAAACGTACAGGAAATGTGAGACCATATCTAGAAGCAGGACTTTCAAGCACTTTAAATTTATCGAGTAATTCAAAAACTAATGATGATAATGTTCAGCAAAAATTTAGAGTTAAACCTTGGACAAAAAATTACGAATTGGGATTTGGATTGGATTTATATCTTGAATATTTCAAGTTTTCTCCTTCTATTCGAGGTGTTTTCGGAATTGGAGATGAATTAATTAGAGATAAAAACCCGAATAGTCCTTGGACTGGAAATATAGAATCTCTAAAAACGAGAGCTATTTTAATCAACTTTACTTTTCATTAAAAAAGGGCCTGTAATTTATTTTCTTCTGAATTCACTCAACACAATTGCTGTTGCAGTTGCCACATTCAAACTTTCGGTTTTTTGTAAACTTCCAAATCTAGGAATTGCTATTCTATGTTGAACCATTTTTTCAATTTCAGACGATATACCATTGGCTTCATTTCCGAAAATAATAATTCCATTTGGAGGTAAATTTTCTTTATAAATAGAAGTTCCATCCATAAAAGTTCCGAAAATAGGTAAAGAAGTTGTTTTTAGAAAAACCCTCAAATCAACATAATTGGTTTGTACTCTAGAAATTGATCCCATTGTAGCCTGAATTACTTTTGGATTATAAATATCAACTGTTTCGATACTACATATTAATTGTTCGATACCAAACCAATCACACAATCTCAAAATAGTTCCTAAATTTCCTGGGTCACGAATATCATCAAGAGCAACTTGCAAACCTTTTTGTTGAACGGGTTGTTGGTTTGGGATTTTAAAAATTGCCAGACAATTATTTGGTGTAGTTAATGCACTAATTTTTTTTAATTCTGATAAGCTTATTTCAGTTTTAGATTTAGAATTTACATTAGCAAATAATGACTCTGTTTCATACAAGTGCACTAATTCAAAATTAGATTGTAAGAGTTCTTGAATTACCTTTATGCCTTCAGCAAGAAACAATTTATGCTCATTTCTATATTTTTTTTGCTGTAAACTCGTTATAAGCTTGATTTGGTTTTTACTAACCATAGAAATAATGTACTTTTGAATTAAATATTTCACATCACTTGAGAAACACAGTTACAAAAATATCATTATTTATTCTAATAGGAATCATTTTCTCTGCATGTAATACGCTCAAAAGAGTTCCAGATGGAAAAAAACTTCTTACAAAAAATGATATTGAAGTCAATAACAAAAAAGAAAAAGCCGAAAATATTGAAGCTCTTTTGTATCAAAAACGAAATACTTCAATTCTTGGGTATCGTTTACGACTGAATTTGTATAATCTTGCAAAACTCAATCATGATTCTATTTATAAAGCTAAGTTTATCAATCATCCAGAAAAATACAGACGTAAATCAAAATGGCTTTCTGCAAAACAAGTCAACAGATTGGGAGAATCATTCTGGTATGCAGGTATTCATGATTTTTTGAGAGATACTGGTGAGCCACCATCTATTATTGATATCAAAAGCACTGAAAAATCGGCAAAACGATTACAGTCATATTACTTTAATAAAGGTTTTTTTAATAATAAAGCCACTTTTAAAATTGACTCTATTCAACCTAAAAAAGCCAAAATTAAATATTCTGTAACGACAGGAAATCCTTATATTTTGGATACTTTAAGCAGAAAAATACTTTCGCCAGTATTAGATTCTTTGTATTTGAGCAACAAACAAAACTCTCGTATTATTTCTGGAAAACAATATCAAACCGAGGATTTTGATACCGAAAGAAATAGAATAACAACTTATTTTAGAAATAATGGTGTTTATAATTTTCAATCAAACAATATTAGTTTTGATATAGATACAATTCAGACCAAGCACAAAGTAAATGTCGAAATGAATATTGGTGATTATAATTATTTTGAAGGCGATTCTACCAAAACCATCCCTTTTAAAATTTATAAAATAAGCGAAGTCAATATTTATACAGAATACAATCAAAATAAATCAAAAACCATAATAAAAGATAGTTTAAAAACAACCTATAAAAACTTTAATTTATATAGCATCAAAAAATTAAAATACAAACCAAAAGCTATAACAGATGCTGTTTTTATAACAAAAGGAAGTGTTTTTGCAGATAACAAAACAACATTAACCACTAGATATTTAAACAATTTAAAGATTTTTAATTACCCAAGTATTCAATATGTTGTCAATACAAAAGATACCATCTCAAATTCATTGATTGCAAATATCTTTCTAACTCCTAGAAAAAAATATAGTTTTAATAGTTCGATAGATTTTACACATTCGGATATTCAAGATTTTGGAATTTCAGGCAGTGCAGCAATTGCCATCAGAAATGTTTTTAATGGTGCAGAAACATTTGAAATTGCGGCAAGAGGAAATATTGGTTCGTCAAAAGCATTTGCAAATCCTAATGATCAATTTTTTAATGTTTTAGAATACGGTCTAGATTTAAAACTTAATTTTCCTAGAATCTTTATGTTTTTTAATACTGATAAAATTATTCCAAAAAGGATGATTCCATCTACAGCCGTAAGTATGGGTTATGGAAAACAAAGAAATATTGGGTTGGATAAAGAAAATTTTACCGGTGCTATGATTTATAATTGGACACCTAAAATAAATACAAATGCTCGTTTTAATCTTTTTGATATCCAGTATGTTAAAAATTTAAACACCCCAAATTATTTTAAAATCTACAGCTCTTCATATAATACACTTAATAACTTGGCGCAATTATATAATGCCAATCCAAATTATTTTAATGACAATGGGGAATTAATAATTGAGAATGGCACCAATTCTTTTCTAAATGATGTTTTGGGGCCAAATCCTTCAATTTTTCCCGAAACCTTAGACAGGAAGGCAATAAATAGCATAAACGAAAGGAAAAATAGACTAACAGAAAATAACCTAATCTTTGCATCAAGTTTTACTTTTGCAAAAACCACCAAAACAGATATAAAACACGAAGATTATTATACTTTCAAAACTAAATTAGAATCTGCAGGAAATTTACTTTCATTATTAGCAAATGCATCCAAACAATTAAAAAATCAAAACGGTAGCAATACCATTTTTGAGTTAGAATATTCACAATACATTAAAGGTGAAATTGAGTTTATCAAACATTGGGATTTAGGATTTAAAAAAATATTGGCAATTCGAGGTTTTACTGGAATTGCAATTCCTTACGGAAACTCAAATAGTGTTCCTTTTTCAAGAAGTTATTTTGCAGGTGGATCTAATGATATTAGAGCTTGGCAATCCTATGCTATTGGACCAGGAAGAACAGCAGCAATTAATGATTTTAATGAGGCAAATTTTAAAATCACAGTTAGTTCTGAGTTTAGATTCAATGTTTTTGGGCAACTCAATGGTGCTTTATTTGTAGATGCTGGCAATATTTGGAATGTTTTAGACAATGTCGATGACGAAAAAGCAGTTTTTAGTGGCCTAAAATCATTAAAAGACACTGCTGTTGGTTCGGGTTTTGGTTTTAGATATGATTTTAATTTCTTTGTTTTCAGACTGGATTTAGGCTTTAAGACCTATAATCCAGCTGATGAATCAAACAAAAAATGGTTCCGAGATTATAATTTTAACAAGTCTGTTATAAATATTGGAATAAATTATCCTTTCTAAATTTATTAATTATTAATTTTGTTTTCTTTAATTTAAAATCAAATCTATATGAGTCACAATATCAAACCCGGAGTTGCAACAGGCGATCAAGTTCAAGAAATTTTTAGATATGCAAAAGAAAAAGCATTTGCACTTCCTGCGGTAAATGTGATTGGATCAAGTTCTATAAATGGTGTTCTTGAAACAGCAGCTAAGTTAAAAGCACCGGTAATAATTCAGTTTTCAAATGGTGGTGCTATATTTAATGCTGGAAAAGGATTGTCTAACGAAAACCAAAAGGCTGCAATAGCTGGTGGTATTGCAGGAGCAAAACATGTTCATGCATTAGCCGAAGCATACGGTGCAACTGTAATTTTACATACTGACCACTGCGCAAAGAATTTATTGCCTTGGCTTGACGGATTATTAGATGCCAGCGAAAAACATTTTGCAGAAACAGGAAAACCATTATACTCTTCTCATATGATTGATTTATCAGAAGAACCATTACACGAAAATATCGAAATTTGCGCAAAATATTTAGCTCGTATGAGCAAAATGGGAATGACTTTAGAAATCGAATTAGGAATTACTGGTGGCGAAGAAGATGGAGTTGATAATTCTGATGTTGATAGTTCAAAATTATATACACAACCTTCAGAAGTATCTTATGCTTATGAAGAGTTATTAAAAGTAAGCCCAAGATTTACAATCGCAGCTTCTTTTGGAAACGTTCACGGTGTTTACAAACCAGGAAACGTAAAATTAACACCTGTCATCTTGAAAAATTCTCAAGATTATGTTCAGAAAAAATTTAATACTGGTCATAATCCTGTAGATTTTGTTTTTCACGGAGGTTCAGGTTCTACATTAGCAGAAATTAGAGAAGGTATTAGTTATGGTGTTATAAAAATGAATATTGATACTGATTTGCAGTTTGCTTACACAGAAGGAATTAGAGACTATATGGTCAATCATATTGATTATTTAAAAACACAAATTGGTAACCCAACTGGAGCTGATGCACCAAATAAAAAATATTACGACCCAAGAAGATGGATTCGTGAAGGAGAAGTTACATTCATAAGTAGATTAGAAGCAGCTTTCGCAGATTTAAATAATGTAAACACTTTATAAAAATTACGAATTACGAAAACTTTATAATTCATAATTTATAAATCATAATTACAAACTATGGCTTGGTTTAAAAGAACAGAAAAAGGAATTACTACCGCAACAGAAGACAAAAAAGATGTCCCAAAAGGATTGTGGTATAAATCTCCAACAGGAAAAATTATTGATGCCGATGAACTTGAACGTAATCTTTGGGTAAGTCCTGAAGATGGTTTTCACGTAAGAATTGGTAGTGCAGAGTACTTTGAAATATTGTTTGACAATAACGAATTCAAAGAACTAGACAAGAATATGACTTCAAAAGATCCTTTGCATTTTGAAGATACCAAAAAATATGCTGATCGTTTGAAAGATGTGATGGCAAAAACCAACCTAAAAGATGCTGTGAGAACTGGTGTAGGAAAATCAAAAGGTAAAGATTTGGTGGTTTGCTGTATGGATTTTGCTTTTATTGGCGGATCTATGGGAGCAGTAGTTGGCGAAAAAATTGCTCGTGGTATTGATTATTCTATCAAAAACAGAGTGCCATTTGTCATGATTTCAAAATCTGGTGGTGCACGTATGATGGAAGCTGCTTATTCGTTGATGCAATTAGCCAAAACTTCTGCAAAATTGGCACAACTAGCTGAAGCAAAAATTCCATACATTTCACTTTGTACTGACCCAACAACTGGTGGTACAACGGCTTCATATGCTATGCTTGGTGATGTAAATATTTCTGAACCCGGAGCGTTAATTGGTTTTGCAGGTCCAAGAGTTGTAAAAGACACAACAGGAAAAGATTTGCCTGAAGGTTTTCAAACTGCTGAATTTGTGTTAGAACATGGTTTTCTAGATTTTATTACACCTCGAAAAGAACTCAAAGACAAAATAAATCTCTTTATAGATTTGATTCAGAATAACGATATTAGATAAATTAAAAATCCCGAGTCTAGACTGCCCCCAAAAAGTTAGACACTATTTGGGGGTATTTTTATACTTTTATTTAATATAGTAATTACATTCCAGTTCTAATTGCCTCTACAGGATCTAACCTCGAAGCAGATATCGCTGGTAAAATTCCTGCTATCAAACCTATTAAAATTGATATTGATGTCCCTAATAAAATGTTTTTAATACTCAAAACAAACTCAAAATCCATCACATTAGATAATACCATCGAAATTATCCAAACCAAAAACAATCCAATAGAACCACCAATAACACACAAAATTACTGCTTCAAATAAAAACTGAAACAGAATAAATCTATTTTTTGCTCCTAATGATTTCTGAATACCTATTAAGTTCGTTCGTTCTTTAACTGAGACAAACATAATATTGGCAATTCCGAAACCACCAACAAGCAATGAAAACCCACTTATAATCCAGCCTACAACATTCAACTGACTAACAATACTGTCAATAAAATCAGTAAACCCCGATAAAATATTCACGAAAAAATTGTCTATTTCTT
>JAYTNO010000248.1:0-2554 GCA_043748275.1 Flavobacterium sp.
TTATACCAATTATGTATATAATTTAGTCTGAATTAATCAAAAAAATAGTTAAATCCACATAGGTTTTTAATAAATTCTGTTGTCAGTGTTTCTTCAACGATTTCCTCTATTTTACTTTTTAACTCTTCCATTGTTTTATATACTTTATTTGTAATTTTTCTTTTCATATTTAACCACACTAATTCGGCAGGATTTAGTTCCGGTGAATATGGAGGCAAAAAAACTAGTTTTATATTTTTAGGGATTTTTAGTTTTTTACCTTTATGAACTGCGAAGCAATCACGAAAACCAAAATTTTAATAAAAAGTTGAGTAAAACGTCCATTATCTAGAATAACCACTTTATACTCTGTTGCGTTTTTATTTGAAAGTTCATTCAAGAAGATTTGAAAATTATCTCCATTACAATACGGTAATTCCATAACCAAACTATCACCGTTATAGGGTGAAAAAGCACCAAAGATATAAGTTGACTTGAATACGTTTTGATAAGTGCAAATAGGTTTTACACCCATAGCAGTTAATGCTCTTCCATTTCTTGTAAATAATCCAAATCTACTTTCGTCTTGAACATACAAATTAAAGGATGTAAATTCTTGTAAAGCGTCGCTTAATGCAAGCTCTAGGATTATTTTAAAGTTTTTTTAAAAGCATCACTATCATTCTGATTTTTGTTGATATGACTTTTACGGGCAACTTTTAATTTTGCACCAAAATTTCTTTTCACATAGCTATTTATGGTTTGATAATTAATCCCTTGTGGCATATAATTTTCTGTAATCCATTGTATTAAATCTATATAAGAAGTAAAAGCATCTTTTGGAGAATTCAATCTTGCCTGTATTTCTAAATGCAATTCCTTACTTATTATTGAAGGTTTAAATCCAATTCTACCATAGAATAAAAGACCATCCATACCTTTTTCAAAATATAAGTTCCTCCATTTTTGCGCAGTATTATGATTGATTTTTAAAGCTCTAGCCAACTCTAACTTGCTTAATGAAACAGGACTCCTTTTCAGAACCAACAATAAATCAATTCTTTTTCTTAAATGAGCAGGTTGTTTTAATCTTAATTTATAAAGTGTTTCTTCACTCTCTTTAACTATAATTTGTTTTGATTTTGCCATAAACAAATATACAAAATATATTTATATATTAGTCTAAAAACATTAAAAAAAAGCTTAAAACCTGAATTCGATTAATATTTTAAGTCACAAATTTGCATAAAAAAAAGAATAGTTGTATATTTAAAGCTCTGAATTCTAAATATTTAAACAACTATCCTTCTTATGGTTAATTTTGATAAAGTTACTGATATTTTTTGTCTTGTTGATGAGTTCTGCAATAATTTCGATAATTGTACCAAATATTTCATTCTTGGAAATCTTTCAAAACGTCCTGCAATAATGTCTAAAAGTGAAGTGATAACAATTACAATTTTATTTCACTTGAGTGGTTTTAGATGCTTTAAGCACTTCTATATTTACTATGTTCAAAAACATATGCAGAAAGAATTCCCAAATACAGTTTCGTATAATCGGTTCACAGAATTGATGCAAAGCAATATTTTACCGTTAACTATGTTCTTACAAACGTGTTGTTTAGGAAAATGTACAGGGATTTCATTTATAGATTCAACATCAATTAGGGTTTGCAAAAACAAAAGAATTAAACGCAATAAAGTGTTTAAAGATGTTGCTCAAGTTGGCAAATCTACAATGGGTTATTTTTATGGGTTTAAACTTCATATCGTCATAAATGACAAAGGAGAAATTTTAAGTTTTACCATCACTCAAGCCAATGTTGACGATAGAGAACCATTAAAAAACGAGAATTTTTTGAAAAATATATTTGGAAAACTCTTTGGGGACAAAGGATATATTTCTAAAGAATTAACGAAAATTCTTTTTGTTGACGGAATTCATCTCATCACAAGTATCCGTAACAATATGAAAAACAGCTTAATGGATATGTGTGATAAAATAAATTTGAGAAAACGTTCTGTAATTGAAACTGTAAACGATGAGCTAAAAAATATGTGTCAAGTAGAACATTCAAGACACCGTTCGATTGGAAATTTTTTTACAAACCTTATTGGAGGATTAATCGCATATAGCTTCTTTCCTAAAAAACCGTCAATAGTTTACAATACTATTAATACCAGTCAATTACAGCTTTTTTGATTAATCGAATTCAGGTTTAAAATAAATTAAGCTATTTTATATACATAATTGATATAACTGAGGAAGTTGGTAGCGGAAGAGTAGAAAAAAGAACTTGAACTGTGATGGATGATATGAGTCATTTACTAAATCCAACTAAATGGAATTCATTACAATCTATTGTAAAAATAGAAAGTGAAAGATTTATAAAATCAACGGGGAAAACACAAAATGCAACTCGTTTTTATATCTCAAGTTTGCCTTGTGATGCCAAGAAAATAGCAGATGCTATTCGTTCACATTGGAAAATTGAAAATAATTTACATTGGCATTTGGACGTTTCATTTGGTGAAGACAAAAGTAGAAAAAGATATAAAAATGCGGCACAAAA
>JAYTNO010000249.1:0-2551 GCA_043748275.1 Flavobacterium sp.
AAATTGTAAAATATGGATTTTCAAAATAATTAAAGTTCTCAAAAACAGGAGTGATTTCAAAGTTTCCTTCTTGAGTAAAAAATGTATATTTACCAGAAGAGTTGGTAAATGTTGCACCTGTCAACAAACTATTGCTTAATTTAATTTTAATGTCAGAAAAATGATAATCATTATCATCACAACCATTGTTGTCATTGTCTAGAGAAAATGTTCCTGTTATGGTGTTGTAGTTTCCTCCGGGATTGAAGGAGCAGTAGGTGTTGATTTGAGCATTTGGTACTTGAATATATTGAAAATTAAATTCATCGGCACAAATGTAGGTAAGATTAGGACAATTATAAGCAGTAAACGCATACCAGAAATCATTATGGGAAATAATTCCTAATGGAACACCATTTTTAATATTCAAATAAGTTAAGTTTGGATTGTAACTTAAATTATAAGCAAAAGTCACATCGATGTAATTCTGATTTATAGGATGTTGTGTGTATAAAGGATCAACATGACTAAAATCTAAAGAAGTAAATAAATTATACCCAGCATTAACAATATTTAATTTTGTTGTATTTGTAAAATCTAAAGCGGTTAATTGATTTGAATAAACAGAAAGACTATTAAGATTTATTAAATCTGAAATGTCAAGAGTTGTCAAGTTATTTGCACCACAATCAAGAGTTTCTAAATTTATTAATCCAGAAAGATTTAGTGAGTTCATTTCATTTATAGCACAATTTAAAGATGTTAAATTAGATAAATTATTAACGTTAAAAGAGCTTATGTTGTTTGAATTACAATCTAAATATTTTAATTGATTAAGATTACTAATTTCAAGAGTGTTTAAGTCGTTTCTACTACAGTCTAAATATTTTAATTGGTTTAAATTAGTAATGTCAAGCGCATTTAAGTTATTATTGTAACAAACTATATCAGTTAAATTAATATTATTAGAAAGGTCAATTGTTGTTAAATTGTTTTCACTAAAATTTAAAGATGTTAAATTAGACAGATTGCTAACATCTAAAGTTTGCAAATTATTATCCCAACAACTAAATTCTGTCAAATTAACAAGGTTATTTACATTTAAAGTGGCAGTTGAACTACTGTGGTAAAAGAGTTTTTTTAAATTTGGTAATGTTGGAAAATTGAATGATTCAGGACCACTCCAATACAAACTTAAATACTCTAAATTTGTTAAGTTACTAACATCTAAATTGTGGAATTGACCACCGCCGCAACTAAATTCTTTCAAATTAACAAGGTTACTTACATCTAATGATGTTGATAAACTTCCACAACTATAAAACAATTTTTTTAGATTGGGTAATGATGGAAAATTGAATGTCGTTATATTACTACCATTCAATCTTAAAGATTCTAAATTTGTCAAGTTGTTAATATTTAATGCTGTCAAATTATCATAAATAGTATAAATATCTAAATCCACTAAGTTTGTTAAAAGTGACACATCCAAGGTAGTAAACTGCCCCCAAATTTTCAAAACAGTTACATTTGTGAATGCATGAATACCAGAAGTATTTAAAATATTATATAAATCAAGACTTGTAAAGAGTAAAGCTTCACTTGCCGAAATCTGACCATCGTTATTTGTATCACCATCAGTATCTAGTATTCCGTCATTGTTTGAATCAATACAAAGAACATTAAGTACGTAATTCTTAAAATTCTCATCAGGAATATTCACAATCTGAGCATTGCTAATAAAAGAGCAAAAAACAAGAGCTAAAACGGCGTAGAGATTTTTCATAATATATTGATTTAATTTTTATGTTCTATTTTTTTACAATTTTTTCCAACTTCACACCCTTTTCGGTGAAGATTTTTACAAAATAAACACCAGAAACTTTATCGCTCAAATTGATGGTGGCTTTTTCTTCACTTTCTAAATAAGTAGCGATTAATCGACCTTGAACATCCAGCAATTGAATAGAAGTAAGGTTTCCTTTTGAGGTAATAGTCAAAATATCTTGCACCGGATTTGGGAAAACTGCCACCGATTTGTTTTCGATTTGGTTCACGCCAAGGGTTGCAAAAGTGGTTGTTGCTTCATTGGTGGTAATCGGAAAATTATAATCAAAATAAATATCGGCTTTGTTCGAAACCGAGTTTCCTACCGTCAAATTGTTTTTGGTTTTGATTTTGAAAGCCACAAAACCGTGACTTGCCGCTTCGTTATCTATTTCGGCAGGAAGATTGATATTTTCGAAAATAAATTCGACTTTATTACCCGTGATTTTGGTAGTATAATCGTGAGAAGCACTTGTTAATTGCAACGAAGTAACATCAAATTTTGTAGTGTCAATAATGTCTTTCACAACAATATTTTCTGCAGCTGCGGTTCCAGAATTCTGAAAACGAATCAAATAATGCAAATACTCACCAATGCGTTCCGGAACAATCGTGTTGCCTTCCAAACACGTTTTATCGTTTGGATCATACGAACCCAAAACAGTTTGCGTCAATGCAAAAGTATTGTCGTTTACGGTTTCGTCACCAGAAATTGGATCGATTGATGCCGAAAAATTCAAAATAT
>JAYTNO010000250.1:0-34670 GCA_043748275.1 Flavobacterium sp.
CTTTTTTTATACTATTAGCGATAGGAAGCTATTATATTTTGAATAAAATTCCTTTTACTTCTTATCAAAATTTTTTATATTTTAGTTTTATAAAAGACATTGGTTTTATAATAATATCTGGTATTTTTTTTAAATTTATTTTAAGAAAAAACGACATTCGAAACAATCGAATTTTTCAGAAACTTCAAAATACGAATACCGAAATTAAAGAATCTAATGAGCGTTATGATATAGTTGCAAAAGCAACAAGTGACACTATATGGGATTGGAAAATAAAAGAAGATACTCTTATTTGGAATAAAGGTATTCAAGGAATATTTGGTTATAATAGTGAAGATGTTGGCAAAACCTCAAAATGGTGGTTTGATAGGATACATCCCGAAGATAGTATAAAAATGTCTATCAAACTTTATTCTTTTATTGAACAAAAATCAGAAAAATGGCAAGATGAATACCGTTTTAAATGCGCTGATGGAACTTATAAATATGTTTTAGACAGAGGTTTCCTCGTTAAAGATAATGAAGGGAACGCTATAAGAATGATTGGAGCTATTCAAGATGTCACCAAACAAAAAGAAGAAGAACAACGATTAAAGTTATTAGAAACTGTTATTACACAAACCAAAGATGCTGTTATTATTACAGAATCTGAAAAAACAAGTACTGCCATACCAATAATAGTTTATGTAAATCCAGCATTTTCTGAAATGACGGGTTTTAATACAAATGAAGTTATTGGGAAAACTCCCGTAGTATTTATGGGTAAAAAAACGATAAAAAACGATATTGTCAATTTATCAAAAGCATTAAGAACAAAATCAGAATTTCAATTTGAAACATTAAATCATAAAAAAACAGGTGAAGATTATTGGGTAAAAATTACGATGATTCCTATTACCAATCAAGAAGGCGAACATTCACACTGGATTTCTATTCAAAGAGAAATTACAGAAGAGAAACGTCAAGAAAAAGAAAAAGAACAATTAATTCGTGAATTGACACAAAATAATAAAGACTTAAAGCAATTCTCATATATAACTTCACATAATCTTAGAGCACCTTTATCAAATTTGACTGGATTATTAAATATTATAGAGGATATTCCTGTAGAAAATCAAGAGTTAAAAGAAATTCTTAATGGCTTTTCTACTTCTACCCATTTATTAAACGAAACAATAAATGATTTGGTAAAAGTTGTAATTATCAAAGACAATCCATCTATCGATAAAGAAGAAGTTCTTATTAAAGATGTTTTTGAAAGTGTTTTTAATCAATTAAGCTATCTTATAAGCCTGTACAAACCTATATTGAAAATTGAACTTGAAAAAGTGACGATTATGAATATAAATAAGGCTTACTTGGAAAGTATTTTATTAAATTTGTTCACCAATGCTATCAAATATCGTTCACCAAAAAGAACCTTACGCGTTTTTGTATCCTCAAAAGAAGTTGGCGAAGAAATAATTCTAGTCTTCAAGGATAATGGTATAGGAATTGATTTAGAAAGAAATCGCGACAAAATTTTCGGACTTTACCAACGTTTTCATAATTATCCTGACAGCAAAGGTTTGGGATTATACCTAGTCAAATCGCAAGTAGAATCTATGAATGGAAAAATTGAAGTAGAAAGTGAAGTAGATAAAGGCACAACATTTACAATAACATTCAAAAAATAATAAAATGCTGGATTTAATATTATGTGTCGATGACGACCCAATTACGCTTATGTTATGTAAAATGGTGATTAAAAAAGCAGGATTTGCAAATGAAATAATTACAGCACAAAATGGAGAAGAAGCTATTAATTATTTCGACGAATTAAATCTTAATAATTTAGGCTCTACAATATCAAGATATCCGCAATTGGTTTTTCTAGATTTAAACATGCCTGTTATGGGAGGTTGGGAATTTCTAGATCATTATTTGAAAAACAATTATGACTCGATATTCAAAGAATGTAAAATCATTGTATTGTCTTCAACCATTGATCCATTTGACATTCAAAAAGCAAAAACATATCCTATGGTTCTAGATTTTATTTCAAAACCAATTACAAAAGAAATACTAGAAGAATTAGAAACAGCATTAAAATAAAAAACTCTCCTTTTGGAGAGTTTTTTTATATATCAATAAGATTATAAATATTACAATTTAGCAACGTGCTTAGTCAATTTTGATTTCAAGTTGGATGCTTTGTTATCGTGAATAACATTTTTCTTAGCTAATTTATCAATCATAGAAATAACAGCAGACAACTTAGATGAAGCATCATTTTTGTCAGTAGCCAATCTTAATGCTTTAATTACATTACGAGTAGTTTTATGTTGGTAACGGTTTAAAACTCTTCTTTTTTCGTTACTTCTAATTCTTTTTAAAGCGGACTTATGATTTGCCATTTTTCTTTTCTAATTTATTTTATTATAGTTCAAACTGAACTTTTTGTAGCCCGTAGGGGAATCGAACCCCTCTTACCAGGATGAAAACCTGGCGTCCTAACCGATAGACGAACGGGCCATCTTTTTGATTGCGGTTGCAAAAATACAACTATTTTTTATTTTCACAATAGGCAATATAAACTTTTTTCACTTTTTTTTAATATGCTTTCGCAAACAGCACTCTACCAGCGGATTTACCTCCAGAAAAAATACAAATTCCTTCTTCTTTTTTTCTATCTAGTGGAATACAACGTATAGTTGCCTTTGTTAAATCCTTAATTTTCTCTTCGGTTTCCGGAGTTCCATCCCAATGAGCAGCGACAAAACCTGTTTTGTTTTCTAATACCTCTTTAAATTCATCAAACGTGTTTACTTCTGTAATATGAGTATTTCTATAATTTAATGCTTTGTTAAATAAATCACCTTGAATTGTTTCTAACAATTCATTTATATAGGTTACAATTCCATCTTTAGAAACAATTTCTTTAGATAAAGTATCTCGACGAGCAACTTCAAATGTTTCATTTTCAAGATCTTTTGGTCCAACTGCAATTCGAACAGGAACGCCTTTTAATTCCCATTCAGCAAATTTGAATCCTGGTTTTTGAGTGGTTCTATTATCAAACTTAACCGAAATCTTTAGTTTTTTGAATTGAGAAACTATGTCATTTACAACTATTGTAATTTTTTCTAATTCTTCATCAGTTTTAAAAATTGGAACTATCACTACTTGTATTGGCGCTAAATTTGGAGGTAATACTAACCCATTATCGTCTGAATGTGTCATTACCAATGCTCCCATTAATCTAGTTGAAACTCCCCAAGAAGTTCCCCAAACATATTCTTGCTTTCCTTCTTGATTAGCAAATTTTACATCAAAAGCTTTCGCGAAATTTTGTCCTAAAAAATGTGATGTTCCTGCTTGCAATGCTTTCCCATCTTGCATCAAGGCTTCAATACAATAGGTTTCTTCAGCTCCAGCAAAACGTTCTGTTTCTGTTTTTAAACCTTTTATAACAGGAATTGCCATAAAATTTTCGGCAAAATCAGCATAAACGTGCATCATTTTTTCAGATTCTTCTATTGCCTCAGCTTTTGTTGCATGAGCAGTATGACCTTCTTGCCATAAAAATTCAGCAGTTCTTAAAAATAGTCTTGTACGCATTTCCCAACGCACTACATTTGCCCATTGGTTTATCAATAAAGGTAAATCTCTATACGATTGTACCCAACCTTTATAAGTACTCCAAATAATGGCTTCACTTGTTGGTCTTACTATTAGTTCTTCTTCTAATTTTGCATTTGGATCTACCATTAATTTTCCAGGTTTGTCTGGATCATTTTTCAAACGATAATGCGTCACTATGGCACATTCTTTTGCAAATCCTTCAGCATTTTTCTCTTCGGCTTCAAACATACTTTTTGGCACAAACAAAGGAAAATAGGCATTGCTATGTCCTGTTTCTTTGAACATTCTATCTAACTCTGCTTGCATTTTCTCCCAAATTGCATACCCGTATGGTTTGATTACCATACAGCCTCTAACCCCAGAGTTTTCGGCAAGATCTGCCTTGACAACTAGCTCGTTATACCATTTTGAATAATCTTCTGATCGTGTAGTGAGGTTCTTGCTCATAATGAATAGTTTGGCACAAATATTGTTTAACTTATTTTAACTAAATAGTTCCGCAAAACTAACTATTTTTGTATTGTCCAACAATAAAAAAGCTATTGATATGAAAACTAATTATTTTTCTGAACAAAAAATCACTATTTATTCTCTAATAGGAATAGTAGGATTGTTTGTAACTTCTTGTGGATCTTACCAAAGCACCTCTTATTATGATAATGATGGAGTGTATGGAACAAACAATAAACAACAGAATACAACACAAACAAATCCTCAGAATAACCAATACAAAGATTATTTTGGTTCGCTACAAGAAGATAATAAAGAACCTGAAGTTTTTACTGATGTAGAAAATTACAGTTCAAAATATGATGGTGTTGAGCAAAATCAAACACAAATCGACCAAAACAATTATTCCGCTTGGGGAAGCAACGCTACCACAACTGTAGTCGTTTATGATAATCTAGGATGGAATAATTACTGGAATTGGAATATAGGTTGGGGTTGGAATTCTTGGTATGGACCAAGCTGGGGATGGAATTCTTGGTATAACCCATATAGCTGGAATGGATGGTATGGAAATTATTGGTATGGCAACTCTTGGTGTGGTGATTATTGGCATGGTAATAACTATTATGGCGGAAATTATTATGGAAATCAACATTATGGTAATGGTAGAAGAGATTCTAACACTAACTATACCTATAATGGTGGTAGAAGCAATTACTCCTATAATAATGGTGTTAGAAGAAATAACACTGTCAGAACCACTAGAGACAATAATATAAGATCAGGTAATGCGCCAATACGTAATTATAATTCTACAACTCCTAGAAATAATACTATTAGAAATCAATCTCCTATTATTAGAAACAATCAAAGTACTACTCCTAGAAACAATACACCTATTAGAGTCTATACACCATCAAACAACAATAATAATAACAATAATACTCCTAGGTACAACAATAATTCAACCCCTAGAAACAATAACAATAGTAGTTATACTCCTTCTTCTAGTTCGTCAAGTTCATCTTCTAATTCAAATAGTGGAAGTGGAAATGGTGGAGGAAGAACATCTGGTGGAGGAAGACGATAATATAATTATGAATTAAAAATCACCTATGTTATACTAAAAAGTAGAAGCATAGGTGATTTTTTAAAAAAAAATAAAAATGAAAAGATATTTAACTTTTTTAATATTAGGATTGTCGTTTAATGCTATTCAAGCGCAAGGAATTAATGAAGCATTGCTTTTTGCTCAAGATAATATGAACGGAACTGCTCGTTTTAGCGCCATGAGTGGAGCTTTTGGAGCAGTAGGTGGCGATTTTTCATCAATAAACATCAATCCTGCAGGATCTGCAATTTTTGCAAATAATCAAGTTGGTTTTACTTTGAGTAATTTTAATATTAAAAACAAATCTGATTATTTCGGGACAAAATTCAACGAAAACAGTAATACTTTCAGTCTCAATCAAGCTGGTGGTATTTTGGTTTTTAAAGACACAAACCCAAAAAGCAATTGGAAAAAGTTTGCAATAGCTGTAGATTATGAAAATACAAATGATTTTGATAATGCTCAGTTTACTTTTGGAACAAACCCTAATAATTCTGCAACCA
The DNA here is from genome assembly GCA_043748275.1 of Flavobacterium sp. Taxonomy (GTDB): domain Bacteria; phylum Bacteroidota; class Bacteroidia; order Flavobacteriales; family Flavobacteriaceae; genus Flavobacterium. The sequence goes on from JAYTNO010000250.1 coordinate 5,689, forward strand.
GTTATTTTGCAAGTGTTGCCAATTCTATAAACGTTCCTTCTAATGTCTTAGAAAATTATTATTATGATGAACTTACACTAAGAGAGCAAACATCGTATCTAGGGTATCAGGGATATTTAATAAATGCTAATCAACCTGGCGGATATTCTACCAATGTGAGTCCAGGTGATTTTTATCAAGAAAATTATGTAGAATCGTCTGGCAATAATGGCAAAGTAGCTTTTAATGCTGCTGCCGAATATAAAGAACGTTTTTATTTTGGTTTGAATTTGAATTCTCACTTTGCTGATTACAAAAGAATTACCAATTTTTACGAAGAAAATGATAACAGTACTACCAATGGTGTGAAAGAATTTTATTCTGATAGAGATTTACATACCTACGGAAACGGGTTTTCTTTTCAACTTGGTACCATTGCCAAAATAAATAAATCGTTACGTGTCGGATTGGCTTATGATTCACCTACTTGGTATACTTTTACAGACGAACTATTGCAAACTGTTTCAAGTACTGGCTATAATTATGGAAATCCTCCTAATCCTAGTTTGAGTAATGCAGAACCAGATTCAAACATATTAATTGTTTACGAACCCTACAAACTAAAAACTCCTGCAAAATTTACCGGAAGTATGGCTTATGTTTTTGGAATAAAAGGACTTCTAAGTATTGATTATAGCATAAAAGATTATAGCACGACCAAATTCAGCCCTTATGATTCTTATTTTATACCTATTAATGAAAACATGAATACCAATTTAACCACAGCTGGTGAATTGCGAATTGGTGGTGAATACAAAATCAAAAAATGGAGTTTGCGTGGCGGTTTTAGAAACGAACAAAGCCCATACAAAAACAGCGCAAGTATTGGAGATTTGACAGGTTTTTCAGGAGGTTTTGGATACAATTTTGGGAATACAAAACTAGATTTATCTTATGCGCATACACAAAGAAAAACCCATCAAGGATTTTATGATCAAGGATTTACTGATGGTGCAAAAATTACTAGTGAAAATAACAACTTTAGTATGACCTTGTTGTTTGAGTTATAAGTTTTTTATAAACTAAATTTTTAAAAAGCCATTTCATTTTTTGATTTGGCTTTTTTTTAATTATTAAAAAACCCCAAACCATTATGCTTCTAATAATAAAAACCGTAATTTTGCACTCCAATTTTTAAGTCTATGAGAACCAAATCGTTAAAGAAAAACAAAATCAATGTTATCACACTAGGATGTTCTAAAAATGTGTATGATAGTGAAGTGCTAATGGGACAATTACGTGCCAACGGAAAAGAAGTGGTACACGAACAGGAAGGAAACATTATTGTGATAAACACTTGCGGATTTATTGATAATGCCAAAGCGGAATCAGTAAATATGATTTTGGAGTATGCTGACAAAAAAGAGCGTGGTTTGGTTGATAAGGTTTTTGTAACCGGATGTTTGTCTGAACGTTACAGACCTGATTTAGAAAAAGAAATTCCGAATGTAGACCAATATTTTGGGACTACAGAATTGCCTCAACTGCTCAAAGCGCTTGGTGCAGACTACAAACACGAATTGTTGGGCGAACGATTGACTACAACTCCCAAAAACTATGCGTATCTGAAAATTGCTGAAGGTTGTGATAGACCTTGTAGTTTTTGTGCCATACCCTTAATGCGTGGTAAACACGTTTCGCAAACTATTGAAAAACTTGTTAAAGAAACAGAAGGTTTAGCAAGAGATGGTGTTAAAGAACTGATTCTTATTGCTCAAGATTTGACTTATTATGGGTTGGATATTTACAAAAAACGAAATTTAGCCGAATTGCTTGAGGCATTGGTAAAAGTAGAAGGTATTGAATGGATTCGTTTGCATTATGCATTTCCGACTGGTTTCCCGATGGATGTTTTGGAGCTTATGAAACGTGAACCTAAAATTTGTAATTATATTGATATTCCGTTGCAGCATATTTCTGACTCTATTCTGAAATCGATGCGACGTGGCACAACACAAGCAAAAACGACTAAATTATTGAAAGAGTTTCGTGAAGCTGTTCCTGGAATGGCAATTAGAACAACCTTAATTGTAGGTTATCCTGGAGAAACAGAAGAAGATTTTAATACTTTGAAAGATTTTGTACAGGAAATGAAATTTGACAGAATGGGTTGTTTTGCTTATTCTCACGAAGAAAACACACACGCTTATTTGCTAGAAGATGATGTTCCAGATGAAGTTAAAAAAGCGCGTGCTGAAGAAATAATGGAACTACAATCTCAAATTTCTTGGGATTTGAATCAAGAAAAAGTAGGTCAAACTTTTAAATGCATTATTGACAGAAAAGAAGGCGCTCATTTTGTAGGAAGAACAGAATTTGATAGTCCAGATGTTGATAACGAAGTATTGATTGATGCTAGCAAACATTATCTGAAAACAGGAGATTTTGCAATGATAAAAATCACAGAAGCTACTGAATTTGACTTATATGGCGAACCTGTAAAATAAGAACTAACGTAAATTTATTATATAAAAAAACCGAAAACTATACTGCTTTCGGTTTTTTGCTTTTTATGTTTTTTGTTTCTTTTTTCTTGCTGCTGGAAATAATACATTGTTGAGAATTAATCTAAATCCAGGAGAATTTGGATGCAGGTCCAAAACTGTTGGCTCATCTCCCACTTGATGCTTATAATCTTCTGGATCGTGACCACCATAAAAGGTAAAGAACCCTTTTCCCTTTTGACCGTGAATATATCGTGCTTCTTCGTTTAGTTGATTTTCACCCAACACCAACACATTCGATTTTATAAAAGCTCTATCAAAAGAAGTTGTTTGTCCCATAAAACCTTTGATTAATTGGGTATGATTTTGGCATAACATACTTGGTATAACATCCCATTTTGCTGAAAAATCCATTAAAGTAAAATAATCTTTCTCAAAAGGAATTTTTCTTTTTTCGGTCATATCAATATCCGAAAATTCGTAATGTTCCGGTTTTCTATCCAAAGTATAATCCTTGAAAGCAAACGATTTTGAATAATCAATTTTTGATTGATAATTCCCATCACTTGCATCACCATCAAACATGGTTTCGCAAATATCAACACCTTCAGCCGAAAGCGCAATATCAAAACTATCAGTTGCAGAGCACATGGCAAACATAAATCCGCCACCAATAACAAAATCTCTTATTTTTTTGGCCACAGCCAATTTCTCTTGAGAAACTTTTGCATATCCTAATTTGGCAGCCAATGCTTCAGCTTCTTTTTTCTGATCAATATACCAAGGTGCATTTCTATAAGCTCCAAAAAATTTTCCGTATTGTCCTGTAAAATCTTCGTGATGCAAATGCAACCAATCGTATAAAAGCAATTGATCTGATAAAACTTCTTCGTCATAAATTGGTGTAAAAGGAATTTCAGCATAAGTCAAAACCATTGTTACTGCATCATCCCAAGGTTGTTTTCCTTTTGGAGTATAGACTGCAACTTTGGGTGCTTTTTCTAAAACAACAGTTTCCATATTTTGAGATGGACTCGAAATTTCCTCTAATATTTGATTGGCTTCACCATCTGAAAGAATTTCAAAACTCACGCCACGTATTTGGCATTCTTTTCTTATTTCTGAAGCATCAGGTAATAAAAAAGAACCTCCACGATAATTTAACAACCAACTGGCTTTGAATTTTTTATCCAAACACCAATAGGTAATTCCGTAGGCTTTAAGGTGATTTTTCTGCGATGTTTCATCCATGGGCAACAAGATAAAACTTGCCTTTACCGAAAAGGATAAAAGGAAAACAAAAATTAAAAGTGATTTTTTATAATGCATTTAATCAATAAATTTAAATCAAAGATAGTAGTTTAAATGTGAAGAAAAATATAAAAAAAATCCCGATTTCTCGAGATTATATTTTTTTTAGAAAGGAACATCGCTGTCATCATCGTCTTTATTTAAATTACTTCCGAAGGCTTCATTTGCTGATGGCAGATGTTTTGTAGTAAATGGATTGTCTTCGTGATTCATTTTTGATGGTAAATCGTCATAACTACCACCAAAGTCTTCTAAATTGTCGAATTTTCCTAAATTTCCGATAAATTTCAAACGAATGTTTTCTAGAGAACCATTTCTATGTTTGGCAATAATAAATTCGGCTTGACCTTGTGTTGGTGTTTGTTCATCATCATCCCATTCATCAATTTTATAATATTCTGGTCTATAAATAAAGGACACAATATCAGCATCTTGCTCAATTGCACCCGATTCACGAAGGTCAGAAAGCAAAGGTCTTTTGCTAGAACCACGCGTTTCAACCGCACGAGACAATTGAGAAAGCGCAATAACCGGAACACTTAATTCTTTGGCTAATGCCTTTAGGTTTCTAGAAATTGTAGAAATTTCTTGTTCACGATTTCCGCCACCTTTTCCGTTGCTTCCGCCAGCAGTCATCAATTGCAAATAATCGACAATAATTAATTTTATTCCGTGTTGAGAAACTAATCGACGTGATTTTGCTCTTAAATCAAATATAGAAAGCGAAGGTGTATCATCAATATACAATGGCGCTTTTTCGAGGTTTTTTACTTTTATAGAAAGTTGTTCCCACTCGTGTTTTTCTAATTTTCCAGTTCTTAGTTTTTCTGAAGACAAACCAGTTTCAGACGAAATTAAACGTGTTATTAACTGTACAGAAGACATCTCGAGTGAAAATAGTGCAACTGGATGTCCAAAATCAATAGCAATATTTCTTGCCATAGACAATACAAATGCTGTTTTACCCATACCAGGACGAGCTGCAATAATAATCAAATCAGAAGGTTGCCAACCTGAGGTAATTTTATCTAGTTTTTCAAATCCAGTAGCAATTCCACTCAATCCTTCTTTACCAGCAATTTCTTCGATTCGCTTTTTTGCTTGAATAACTAAGCTCTGTGCGGTTTCTGAACTTCGTTTGATATTTCCTTGAGTAACTTCGTATAATTTTGATTCGGCTTTGTCTAATAAATCAAAAACATCTGTAGTTTCGTCATAAGATTCCTCAATTATTTCTGATGATATTTTTATTAAACTTCGTTGAATGTATTTTTGCAAAATAATTCTAGAGTGAAACTCAATATGTGCAGAAGATGATATTTTTTGAGTAAGTTGAATTAAATAAAAATCACCACCAGCTAATTCTAGTTTTGCATTCTTTTTTAACTGTGCCGAAACTGTTAATAAGTCAATAGGCTGAGTATCTGTGAATAACTGAACAATCGCTTCAAAAATATGTTTATGTGACTCTTTATAAAAGGCATCTGGTTGCAAAATATCAATAACTTCATCAACTCCTTTTTTATCAATCATCATTGCACCAAGAACAGCTTCTTCAAGATCGAGCACTTGTGGCGGGAGTTTTCCTTTTTCAAGATTGATAATCGTAGTTTTTTCTACTTTAATGGGGTTGATATTTCTGAAATTTTCCATATTGCGAAAGTAAGGATAAAAATAGAAATTTTTGCGTTAGAGTTATTACAAAGTATTGTTAATAAATATACTTTTTTTGTTGATAACCCAAAAAAAATCCGAAACTATAAGGCTTCGGATTTAGTGTAATTTTGTACGAATTTACTCCTTGAACTCTCCCATTTTGCTGTATTTATCCATTCTTTGGGCAACTAATTCTGTTGTTGATAAATCTTTCAGTTCGTTATAAGCTTTAGTAATATATTGTTCCACTGTTTTGAAAGCAGTTTCTCTATCATAATGCGCTCCACCTAATGGTTCAGGAATCACATCATCAACTAGTTTTTGTTTTTTCATGTCTGTAGAAGTCAGTTTTAATGCTTCTGCTGCTTGTTCTTTATATTCCCAGCTTTTCCAAAGAATTGAAGAACAAGATTCTGGAGAAATTACAGAATACCAAGTATTTTCCATCATCAAAACACGATCTCCAACTCCAATTCCTAATGCGCCACCAGAAGCTCCTTCTCCAACAATTACAGCAATAATAGGCGTTTTTAGACGAATCATTTCAAAAATATTTCTAGCAATAGCTTCTCCTTGCCCTCTTTCTTCTGCTTCTAAGCCAGGATAAGCTCCAGGTGTATCGATTAATGTTAGGACTGGAATATTAAACTTTTCTGCCATTTTCATCAATCGCAACGCTTTTCTGTATCCTTCAGGATTTGCCATTCCGAAGTTACGAAACTGACGCGTTTTGGTATTATATCCTTTTTGTTGACCCACAATCATATAGGATTGTCCATCAATTTTTCCTAAACCGCCAATCATAGCTTTGTCATCTTTAAAACCTCTGTCTCCAAAAAGTTCTAAAAAAGTATCACCACATAAAGCACGAACATGGTCCATTGTATAAGGACGATTTGGATGACGTGAAAGTTGTACACGCTGCCAAGCTGTTAGGTTTTTGTATATTTTACGTTTGGTTTCTTCTAGTTTTTTTTCAATTTGTTTGCAGGTGTTTGTGACATCTACATTTGATTCTAGACCGATCACTTGACATTTATCTAACTGATCTTCTAGTTCTTTTATTGGGAGTTCAAAATCTAAATATTCCATAGGTTTTGTGTGGTATTAATTTTTAGTTTGGAGAACAAATATAAAGTTTTATGCTATAAATTAAAGATAAAATAACATTAGTTTTCCACTTTTTTATTTTTTAAGTTTCCGTTTACGATTACTGAAGTGATAATGATAAAAGCACCAACATAAAAAAGATGATTCATTTTTTCTGAATCTTTAAAGATTAACAATGCCAAAATAATTCCGTAAATAGGTTCCATATTGATGGTAAGCATTACAGTATAAGGACTTAAATATTTCATAACCTTTATTGAAGCCGAAAATGCATATGCAGTGCAAAATGAAGATAATATGAGCAACCAAAGAATATCTTTTATTGAAATTGAAAAAAATTCGGGTTTAAAATCACCTGCAAAAAACATATATATTGACAGAAAGAAAACACCACCAAGTAACTCATAAAACGAAATTACATTTGGATTGTATTCTTTGGCAAATTTACCGTTTATAACTGAAAACAAAGCCGATAACAAGGCACTTGTTAATGCTAAAATTACTCCGGATAAATTAACAGAAGAATCATAAAATGAATGTTGAAAACTTTCAATAAAACCATATTGATCTATAACATCTGCAAAGGCTACAAAATACAATCCTAAAACTACAAATAATCCTAAGAACACATTAGTCCAGTTGATTTTTTCTCTGTAAATAATTGGTTCTAATAATGATGCAAAAAATGCACCTGTAGATAAACAAGCTAATGTTATGGATATATTTGACACTTTTATGGCTTGGTAAAATGTAAACCAATGTGCTGTAATGATAATTCCAGATACCATAAAACTGGCAAAAGTATGCATAGAAATTTTTAAGGAATCTTTTGAATACAAAAAATAAAGAAGCATAAACCCAAATGCAAAAAGCATTCTGTACCAAACTAAATCTAAAGCTTGTAATGATATTAATTTACCTAAAACAGCAGTAAATCCCCATATAAATACAATTACATGAAGATGTAAGTAGCTTTTTAGGTTATCGTTTGGCATTTCGTAACAGATAAATTGCTAATATTCCGAAAACAAAATTTGGTATCCATACCGCAATGATTGGAGCAATACTGGATTTTTCTGCCAATACTCCAAAAATTTTATCAAAGAAAACAAAAGCAAAAGCAAGCAAAATACCAATGGCAAGATTCATTCCCATTCCGCCACGACGCTTCATTGCAGATACAGCAACAGCAATAATTGTTAAAATAAATGCAGAAACAGGAATACTGTATTTTTTATACAATACTACTAAATAAACATTGATATTAGAGGAACCACGCTTTCTTTCTTTATCAATAAAATGAACTAAATCTCCGTAACTCAATGTTTCTGCAACGTAAACTGTTGGAGTTAAATCATCAAGTTCAAATTTAAATCTTGCATTTCTTTTATCTGCTTTTTCAATTTTATCATCAATTTCACCTACCGTTCTTTTGACGTAGCCAAACATGGTATAAGTACTGTCTTTAGGATTAAATTTGATTCTGTTAGCTGTAATTTTATAGTCGAGTTTATCGCCTTTAAATTTTTCTAAACTAAAATTAAATGCTGTTTTTGAAATGGTATTAAAATTACTCACATATATAAACTCATCATCACTAACTTGACGAAAAACATCAGTGTTGTCCCGCATTTCCTCAAGTCCACCACCAATAAGATAGGTATATCTGAAATTTTTAAAGCCTTCACTTGCTTTTGGAACCATATAAAATCCCATAATTAATGAAAAAAGAGAAACTATTGTAGCTCCAATTAGATAGGGTCTTAAAAATCTAGTAAATGAAATTCCCGAACTTAATATGGCAATAATTTCGGTATTATTGGCCAATTTTGAAGTAAACCAAATAATAGATAAAAACAAGAAAATAGGAAATAATAGATTGGCAAAATAAACAACAAAATCTCCGTAATAAATGACAATTTCTTTTATAGGTACTTTATTTTCGATCATTTTATTGACCTTTTCAGAGATATCAATAACAATACCTATTGGGATAAATAACAATAACATCACTACAAATGTGGCTAAATATCTTTTGAGGATGTATTTGTCTATTATTTTTAACATATAGTTTCTTTAACTTTTTGATTATAAATTATAATCTTTGGCTCATATTTCTTACCATCATTTCTTTCCAGGTTCTAAAATCTCCTGCTAATATATGTTTTCTTGCTTCACGAACCAACCACATATAAAAACCTAGATTGTGAATGGTTGCTATCTGCTTACCTAACAATTCATTAACGGTAAACAAATGACGAAGATAGGCTTTAGAATATTCAGTATCTACAAAGGTGATTGCCATTTCATCTATTGGAGAAAAATCAGCTTCCCATTTTTTATTTTTAATATTGATTGATCCATTTGCTGTAAAAAGCATACCATTTCTTGCGTTTCTGGTAGGCATCACACAATCAAACATATCAATTCCTAAGGCAATATTCTCTAAAATATTTATTGGAGTACCAACTCCCATAAGATAACGAGGTTTTTCTTCAGGTAGTATATCGCATACTATTTCGGTCATAGCATACATTTCTTCAGCTGGTTCTCCAACAGAAAGACCGCCAATAGCATTACCTTGCTGACCAGAATTAGCAATATATTCTGCCGATTGTTGTCTCAAATCTTTGTACGTACTACCTTGAACTATAGGGAAAAAAGTTTGCTCAAAACCATATTTAAAAGGCACTTTTTCAAGATGATTGATACATCTATCCAACCAACGATGTGTCATATGCATACTGCGTTGTGCATATCTATAATCGCAAGGATAAGGAGTACATTCATCAAAAGCCATAATGATATCTGCGCCAATGGTTCGTTGAATTTCCATCACATTTTCTGGTGTAAAAACGTGATAAGAACCATCAATATGCGATTTAAATTTTACGCCTTCTTCTTTAATTTTTCTATTTGCTGAAAGTGAATATACTTGGTAACCACCAGAATCAGTCAAGATATTTCTATCCCAATTCATAAATTTGTGCAAACCACCTGCTTTTTCAAGAATTTCTGTTTGTGGACGAAGGTATAAATGATAGGTATTTCCTAAAATAATATCCGGATTGATTTCTTCTTTTAATTCTCTTTGATGCACTCCTTTTACAGAACCAACTGTCCCGACAGGCATAAAAATTGGAGTTTCAATAACACCATGATCTGTAGTAATTTTTCCCGCTCTTGCTTTGGTTTGGGTATCTTTTTGAAGTAAATCGAATTTCATAGAAGCTTTTTTCAGTGGGCAAAGATAAGCGAATTAGATTATTTGAAAATTAGTTACTACTAAAAATTAGGAATGATTTATAATTTAAACATTTAAAACAAATTAATATATTTTTAAAAACTTAAAATAATAAAATGAATATCTGCATATTAACTTTGAAAAAATCATTATTTTTGCAGTGTGAAAAAAGTAACTATACTATTATTACTATCATTTTATTTGATTTCAATTACTGAATTGCATCAGTTTTTGAAATTACCTGCTTTGGCTGAACATTTTTCTGAGCATAAACAAAAAGACCATAATATAACTTTTTGGAAATTTTTAAGCCTTCATTATGCTCACGGAGATTTTAAAGATGCAGATTATGATAAAGATTCTAAATTGCCTTTTAAATCTGTTGATAATTGTAATAGTTCCAATCTAATAACAATTTTAAACTCTGAACAAAAGTTCAATTTTAATACTATTCTAATTCCTTTAGAAAAAAAAGTATTAAATAAACATTATTCTTCTTTTTCATATTCGGCTTATTTAAAGTCTATTTGGCAACCTCCAAAATTTATTTAATTAATTTTTTTACTTAATAATATCCACAATTACATTAGTTTTTGTGCTATTATATTTATTCAATTAATAATTAAATATAATTTAATATGCTTAATAAAATAATTGAGTTTTCTATCAAGAATAAACTCATTGTTGGACTTTTTACCTTTACATTACTTTTCTATGGTATCTATCAAACAACAAAGCTACCTATTGATGCAGTTCCTGATATTACAGACAATCAGGTACAAATAATCACAATAGCGCCTTCATTTGGCGCAACAGATATCGAACGATTGGTAACTTTTCCTATCGAACAAGCCAATAGCAATATTTCTGGAATGAAAGAAATTCGAAGTTTTTCTCGTTTCGGATTATCATTAGTAACCATTGTTTTTGATGATGAAACTGATATTTATTGGGCTAGACAACAAGTTGCTGAACGATTGCAAAAAGCTCAAACCGAAATCCCTCAAGGAATTGGTACTCCTGAATTGGGTCCAGTTTCTACAGGATTAGGCGAAATTTATCAATATGTAGTTCGCCCTGAGAAAGGTTATGAAAAAAAATATAATGAAACCGAATTACGGACCATTCAAGATTGGATTGTTAGAAGACAATTGCTTGGCGTTAAAGGTGTTGCCGAAGTCAGTAGTTTTGGAGGAAAATTAAAACAATATGAAATTGCTGTAAATCCAAACAAGTTACAATCTTATGGACTAACAATAAGTGATGTTTTTAATGCAGTAGAAAAAAACAACCAAAATACTGGCGGATCTTATATAGAAAAAGGTGCTTCAACCTTATTTATTCGTAGTGAAGGATTGATTGGCAAAATTGAAGATATTGAAAACATTGCAATAAAATCTACATCAAGCGGAACTCCTCTTTTTATTAGAGACGTTGCCGAAGTAAAAATAGGATTTGCAACCAGATATGGTGCAATGACTTATAATGACCAAGGTGAAGTATCTGGTGCTGTGGTTATGATGCTAAAAGGTGCAAACAGTAGTGATGTTATTAAAAATGTAAAAGAAAGAGTAGCACAAATTCAAAAAACATTACCTGAAGGTGTTGTTATTGAACCTTTTCTTGACCGTACCAAAATGGTTAATAATGCCATAGGAACTGTTGAAAAAAACTTATTAGAAGGTGCGTTAATCGTGATTTTTGTTTTAGTCGTTTTCCTTGGAAATTTTAGAGCCGGAATATTAGTGGCATCAGTAATTCCTTTAGCTATGCTATTTGCTATAATTATGATGAATCTTTTTGGCGTTAGCGGTAACTTAATGAGTTTAGGAGCACTAGATTTTGGATTAATTGTTGATGGCGCTGTTATTATTGTTGAAGCTGTGATGCATCAATTATCTCACAGCAAAAAATTTAATAATGTTGAGAAATTATCTCAGAAAAAAATGGATTCAGAGGTATTAAGTTCTGCCAGCAAAATGATGAACAGTGCTGTTTTTGGGCAAATTATTATTTTAATCGTATATCTACCCATCTTTACTTTGCAAGGAATTGAAGGCAAAATGTTTAAACCAATGGCACAAACAGTAGCATTTGCATTATTAGGAGCTTTTATTTTATCGCTGACTTATATCCCAATGATGAGTGCTTTATTTTTGAGTAAAAAAGTAAAACATGAGCCCAATCTTTCTGATAGAATAATGATAAAAATAGAAATGAAATACCAACATTTACTGCAAAAAATATTAAATTATCCAAAAACTATTATTTCAGCAGTTGTTACTTTATTTGTATTAGCAATTATAACTCTTTCCTTTTTAGGAGGAGAATTTATACCTGCATTAGAAGAAGGTGATTTTGCAGTTGATACTAGAGTTTTAACAGGAAGCAATTTAACAACAACTATTGAAAGTACTCAAAAAGCGGCTCATATTTTAAAAACACAATTTCCAGAAGTAGAAAAAGTAGTTACCAAAATTGGAAGCGGCGAAGTTCCAACCGATCCAATGCCAATGGAAGCTAGTGATATGATGGTTATTATGAAAGACAAACACGAATGGACTTCTGCTAAAACTTTTGATGAAATGGCCGAAAAAATGGGAAAAGCACTCGAAGATGTTCCCGGAATTACGGCTGGTTTCCAATATCCTGTTCAAATGCGTTTTAATGAATTAATGACTGGAGCAAGACAAGATGTTGTTTGTAAAATATTTGGCGAAAATCTAGATTCATTAGCAATTTATGCAGAGAAATTAGGGAAAATTGTAAATACTGTTGATGGTGCTCAAAATTTATTTATAGAACCTGTAACTGGATTACCACAAGTAGTTATTGAATACAACCGAAATATTATTGCACAATACCATCTTACTATTGAAGATATAAATAAAGTCATAAATACAGCATTTGCAGGTCAAAGTTCAGGATTGGTTTTTGAAGGAGAAAAACGTTTTGACTTAGTTGTTCGTCTTAATAATAATCAGCGAAAAGATATTGAAGATGTTCAGAATTTATTAATTCCAACACCACTTGGAACTCAAATTCCACTATCACAATTGGCTAATGTAACCATTAAAAATGGTCCAAACCAGATTCAACGTGAGGATGCAAAACGTAGAATAGTTGTTGGTTTTAATGTTAGAGGTCGAGATGTTCAAAGCATTGTAAACGAATTGCAACAAAAAGTTGATAAACAAATAAAATTTCCTGCAGGTTATTATACAACATATGGTGGAGCTTTTGAAAATTTGAATCAAGCCAAACAAAGATTGATGATTGCGGTTCCTCTTTCTTTATTCTTGATATTTTTATTGTTGTTTTTTGCATTCAATTCAGTAAAACACGGGTTACTAATTTATTCGGCTATTCCACTTTCGGCTATTGGAGGAATTTTCTTTTTGGCACTTCGTGGAATGCCATTTAGTATAAGTGCCGGAGTTGGATTTATAGCTTTATTTGGTGTCGCCGTATTGAACGGAATTGTATTAATATCTGAATTTAACCAATTAAAATCTGAAGGAATGACGGATTTACATCGAATTGTTTTAATGGGAACCAAAGTCCGTTTGCGTCCTGTGCTTATGACTGCTTTTGTAGCATCACTAGGTTTTTTACCAATGGCAGTAAGCAATGGTGCTGGTGCCGAAGTGCAACGTCCGTTAGCTACTGTTGTTATTGGCGGATTGATGATTGCTACGCTCCTAACCTTATTTGTACTTCCTATATTATATGTGATTTTTGAAAAAGGAGTAAATCTGAATCCATTCAAAAAAAGTACAATTGTAACTATTATTTTAATTTCACTTTCTTTATCTAATGCTAATGCACAAACTTCTATTACGCTTCAAACAGCAATAGAAACTGCTTTAAAAAACAATTCAACCGTTAAAAGTGAACGATTAAAAGCCGATTATCAAAAAAAGTTAATTAAAGCAACTACCAATCTTCCTGCCACAAATTTAGTTGCAGAATTTGGACAAATCAATAGTTTTTATAATGACAATCGGTTTGGAATTTCGCAATCATTCAACTTTCCAACAGTTTATAATAGACAAAAAAAACTTTCTGTGGAAGAATGGAAAACGGCAACCCTAAACGTTGCGTTGAAAGAAGCCGAACTTAAAAAAGCAGTTACTCAAACCTTTTATTCGTTAGTTTATCTGAATGAAAAAGAAAAACTGTTTCAAAAAAGTGATACTATTTTTTCTGAATTTCTAAAAAAATCCGATTTGCGATTTAAAAAAGGTGAAAGCAATATTCTGGAAAAAACCACGGCAGAAACTCAAAGAGGAAATATCAAATTGCAATTACTTCAGTTGCAACAAGAAAAAGAAGTTGTAAAAAGTCAATTTCAATTGCTTTTGAATTCTGAAACTGATTATACTCCAAAAACCGATAATATTAAGTTGGTTTTAGATAAAACAATTGATAGCATTTTGGTTGCTCAACATCCAAATCTAAAAATTTTAGAACAGCAAAAGAATGTAAATTTGGCGTCAACTAAAGTAGAAAAGTCAAAACTATTGCCTGTTGTAACTTTGGGTTATAACAATACTTCTATAACTGGAACTGGTGCAAATGATGTGGTTTACGACAAATCAAATCGATTTCAATCGGCTCAAATTGGACTAGGAATTCCGTTATTTGGTGGCTCTCAAAAAGCAAAAATTGCAGCATCAAAAATTAGTGAATCCATTTCTGAAAATGACTTTCAAAAAGAAAAAATGATTTTAGAAAAGCAATATCAAAATGCATTATCAAAATATCAAAGTAATCTTGAAAAATTAGATTATTTTGAAAAAACAGCACTTCCAAATGCAAAAATAATTACAGAAACGGCTAATAAACAATTCTATAACGGAGATATTAATTATTTGGATTGGGTAATGCTGATTAATCAAAGCATCAACATCAAAAGCAATTATATTGATACCGTAATCAATTATAATGAAACGATTATTGAACTTAATTATCTTACTTCAAAAATATAAAAATGAAAAATATAATATTAATAGCAACACTAATGTTGCTACTTGTTGGATGCAATTCCAAGAAAGAAGAACAAGTATCGGATTCTTCACCTAGCAATACAAATTTAGTCTCGCTCTCTGAAGCACAATTAAAAAACACTACAATTGAAACCGGAAAACTTGAGAAAAGAAGTATTTCATCAATTTTAAAAGTTACTGGGAAAATTGATGTCCCGCCACAAAATATGGTTTCTGTAAGTATGCCACTTGGCGGTTATTTAAAAACGACCAAATTGCTTCCTGGTTTGCATATTTCAAAAGGTGAAGTTATTGCCGCTATGGAAGATCAACAATACGTGCAATTGCAACAAGATTATTTGACTACAAAATCAAAATTATACTTTGCAGAAAAAGAATACGAACGCCAAAAAGAATTGAATCAAAGTCAAGCTAGTAGCGATAAAGTCTATCAACAAGCCGATGCCGATTACAAAACCTTGAGAATTACCTTAAGTGCTTTAGGAGAAAAACTGCGATTGATAAATGTAAACCCAAATTCGCTTTCGGAAAAAAATATTTCCAAAAGCGTTAATATTTATGCGCCAATCAACGGATTTGTATCAAAAGTAAATGTAAATATTGGAAAATATGTAAATCCATCAGATGTTCTGTTTGAATTAATCAATCCGTCAGATATTCATTTGAATTTAAAAATATTTGAGAAAGACATTACCAAATTATCAGTTGGACAAAAATTAGTAGCCTATACCAACAACCAACCTGAAAACAAGCACAATTGTGAAATTTTATTAATCAGTAAAGATTTATCTACTGACGAACATTCAGCAGATGTTCATTGTCATTTTGAAAATTACGACAAAACACTATTGCCAGGAATGTATATGAATGCTGAAATCGAAGTCAAAAGTAACGATGCATTGACTTTACCAAAAGAGGCTGTTGTAAATTTTGAAGGAAAAGAATACATATTTGTAGTTATAAACAAAAATGAGTTTCAAATGACCGAAGTAAAAATTGGAAATTCTGAAAATGGGTTTGTAGAAATTTTGGATAATGAACAATTAATTGAAAATTCAATTGTAACCAAAGGAGCATATACACTATTAATGAAACTAAAAAACAAAGCAGATGAATAATGAATTACCATATCAAGAACAACATTTAAAAAGTTCTGAATTTATAACCGATATGGTTATAGGAATAAGTGGTGGTTTAACATCTTTGTTTTTTAGATATTTCAAAATCTTATATTTTAAGTTTGAATTTCAAAAACCCTTCTTGTAAGGGTTTTTTTTATAACTTTTTATAACTTTCAAAAAATCAAAATTATATAAGTCAAATTATCTCTATATCTTTGACACATTAATATTTTCAACATCATAATATGTCAAACACACAACAATTACAAAATTTAACAATTCAAGTGCGAAGAGACATTCTTCGAATGGTACATGCTGTAAATTCAGGTCATCCCGGTGGTTCTTTGGGTTGCGCAGAGTTTATGGTGGTACTTTACCAACATTTAATGAAACGAAACGAAGCTTTTGATATGGATGGAATTGGAGAAGATTTATTTTTCCTTTCAAACGGTCATATCTCGCCAGTCTTCTATAGTGTTTTAGCAAGAAGCAGCTATTTCCCTATAGCTGAATTAGCTACTTTTAGAAAATTAAACAGTCGTTTACAAGGACATCCTACAACTCAAGAAGGATTGCCTGGTGTAAGAATAGCTTCTGGATCTCTTGGTCAAGGTATGTCAGTAGCAATTGGTGCAGCGCAAGCAAAAAAGTTAAACAATGATAACCAACTTGTTTACTCACTTCACGGTGATGGTGAACTTCAAGAAGGTCAAAACTGGGAAGCCATAATGTATGCTTCGGCAAAGAAAGTTGATAACCTTATTGCAACTATAGATTTAAACGGAAAGCAAATAGACGGAACTACTGACGAAGTTTTGAATATGGGAAGCATCAAAGCAAAATTTGAAGCATTTGATTGGGATGTATTAGAAATTAAAGAAGGAAATAATATTGATGCTATTATAACTGGAATGAATGATGCAAAATCTAGAACTCTTAAAGGAAAGCCAGTTTGTGTATTATTACATACAGAAATGGGTAATGGTGTAGATTTTATGATGTATAGTCATGCTTGGCACGGAAAAGCGCCTAATAACGAACAATTAGCTAATGCATTAAGCCAAAATTATTGTGAAGACCAACAGGATTATTAAAGATTAGAATTCAAATATCTATACTTTATTAATCAACAAAAATGAAAACAAAAATGAAAAAATATACAAATACAGGTAGCAAAGATACTCGTTCGGGATTTGGAGCAGGAATGACAGAATTAGGTCAGAAAAACGAAAAAGTGGTTGCTCTATGTGCCGATTTAATTGGTTCTTTAAAATTTGATGATTTCAAAAAAAATCATCCAGAACGCTTTTTTCAAATTGGTATTGCAGAAGCAAATATGATTGGTATTGCTGCTGGATTAACAATTGGAGGAAAAATTCCATTTACAGGAACTTTTGCCAACTTTTCTACAGGTAGAGTTTATGATCAAATACGCCAATCTGTTGCCTATTCTGATAAAAATGTAAAAATATGTGCCTCTCACGCAGGTTTAACTTTAGGTGAAGATGGTGCAACACATCAAATTCTAGAAGATATCGGATTAATGAAAATGTTGCCAGGAATGACAGTTATCAACACTTGTGATTATAATCAAACCAAAGCGGCAACATTAGCAATTGCAGATCATCACGGACCAGTATATTTACGTTTTGGACGACCAGTTGTTCCAAATTTTACACCTGAAAATGGAAAATTTGAAATCGGGAAAGCCATTTTGTTAAATGAAGGCTCAGATGTAACAATTGTTGCTACAGGTCATCTTGTTTGGGAAGCATTGCTTGCAGCCGAAAAACTAGAAGAAAAAGGCATTTCTGCAGAAGTTATTAATATACATACTATAAAACCATTAGACGAAGAAGCAATTTTACATTCACTAGAAAAAACAAAATGTATTGTTACAGCTGAAGAACATAATATTCTTGGTGGATTAGGTGAAAGTATTTCTAGAGTTTTAGCATTAAAAAATCCAACTCCTCAAGAATTTGTTGCAGTTAATGACAGCTTTGGCGAAAGTGGAACTCCAGAACAATTAATGGAAAAATACAAACTCAATAATCAAGCTATTGTTGAAGCTGTAGAAAGAGTGATGAAAAGAAAATAAACATCAATATTATATAAAATAAAAAACTCCATTATTTCTAATGGAGTTTTTTTGTGGGCGATGAGGGATTCGAACCCCCGACCCTCTGGGTGTAAACCAGATGCTCTGAACCAACTGAGCTAATCGCCCTTATTGCGAGTGCAAATATAGCTTACTTTTTCATATCTGCAAATAAATTTCAATAAAAATTATAAAATTTCTGCAACTACAAAAGTACTTCCTCCAATATAGATGAAGTCAGAAGTTGTAGCATTTTTCAAAGCGTGATCATAAGCCTCTGAAACAGAATTATATGATTTTCCTTTCAAATCAAATTCACTTGCTTTTTCTTCTAAAATTTTCTGATCTAAACCTCGAAAAATATTTGGCTTACAAAAATAATAAATTGCATTTTTAGGAAATAATGGCAAGATTTCGTCTAAATCTTTATCATTTACAACACCTAAAACAATATGTAACTTATCGAATTTTTCTTTTTGAACTTGATTTAGAACTATTGATAATCCATGTTTATT
The DNA here is from genome assembly GCA_043748275.1 of Flavobacterium sp. GTDB lineage: Bacteria > Bacteroidota > Bacteroidia > Flavobacteriales > Flavobacteriaceae > Flavobacterium. The sequence goes on from JAYTNO010000250.1 coordinate 24,239, forward strand.
ATGAGCTGTATCGCAAACTACTTTAGGATATTCATTAATTTGTTGCCATCTTCCATAAAGTCCAGTATTTTTTATCACATTTAAAAAACCATCCTTTATATTTTTTTCAGTAATCTTAAATTGATTCTGAGATTGCAAAACTTTTATAGTCTGCAAAACAGTTTTTTTGTTGTGTTTTTGATAATCACCTAGCAATTCTGATGGATATTCTTCTGAAATTAAATCTGAAGCAAAATAGATTTCTGAATTATAACTTCTCGCTTTCTCTAGAAACACTGGTTTTGTTTCTAAGTTATATTCTCCTATGACTACAGGTATATTTGGTTTTATTATTCCTGCTTTTTCTCTAGCAATTGATTCTAAAGTAGTTCCTAGAAATTGCGTATGATCTAACCCAATATTTGTAATTACAGAAACTAAAGGAGTAATTATATTTGTAGAATCAAGCCTACCACCCATTCCTACTTCAAGAATTACGATGTCAACTTTTTTATTTTTGAAATAATCTAAAGCCAAACCAACCGACATTTCAAAAAAACTTAATTGATTTTCATCAAAAAAAGACTTGCGTTTTTCAATAAAATTACAAATAAAATTTTCAGAAATTTGAATATTATTTACCTTAATTCGTTCTCGATAATCTTTTAAATGTGGCGAAGTAAACAAACCTACTTTATATCCCGATTCTTGAAGTATTGATGCTAAAAAATGAGATGTAGAACCTTTTCCGTTTGTTCCAGCAACATGAATGAATTTTAAATCGTTTTCAGGATGATTAAGATATTCTGATAATAAAATCGTATTGGTTAAATCTTTTCTGAAAGCAGACGCACCTTGAGTTTGATACATTGGAAGTTGATTGAACATCCAATCTACCGTTTCTTGATAATTCATTTTAATAGGTGCTGAAAAAAATATTTGCTATTTATATGTAAGATTAAAGTTATAAATAATCTTACCTACTTGTTTATCTGGTGCAGCATCATCTGATTGCCATTTGGTATTCATTGCAGCAATTTTAGCTTGATCTAACAAACATTTTGCTGCATTTGTAGTTCCTCTAATTCCAGGATTTGCACCGATAACTTTTCCTGTTTTATCTACAGATATTTGCACAACTACTACACCTTGCTCATCACAAATGTAGTTTGGCAAAGGTTTGTTAAGGGGTTTTCTATTGCCTAGTTGATAGTTTCCGTTACCATTTCCTGTTCCGCTTCCTGAACCAGAACCATAACCACTTCCTGTTCCTAAACCTTGTCCAGAACCGTTTCCGCCACCACTTCCTGTGCCAGTACCACCACCACCATTATAACCACTTGCATTTTTATCGCCATTGGCATTACCTTTATTTCCAGCTTGTTTGTCATCACCATCACCAGATTTATTTGATCCATTTAATAAATTTGAAAGTGCATCTGATGTTGATTTTGATGGTTTTGGCACCACTTTTACAACAGGTTTTTCAACTTCGATTTTCTTTGGTTTATCAACAGGTTTTTTTACTTCAGCAATTGCTGGAGCATCATCGTTTTCGCTTACTATAATTTCTTTTTCGGTAGTTGCTGTAGGCTGAGTTTGTTTTGGAGCAGAGACTACTTTTTCTGTAGATTGAAAATTTTCTCCAGATCCAAACTCGCTATCTCCAAAATTTACCGCTACTTCTCCTCCACCGCCACCACCTTCTAATTCAGGAATTACGATTTGATTTGAAAATTTTAAGAAAAATAAAATCAAAAACAACAATCCAAATAAAAGGGTTGTCATTGTTAATGATTTCTTTCTGTTTTCGATTTCTGTAAAAACCATAATCTTACTTTTTTAATCTTTTATGATAACGAAATTATATAAAAAAAATTGTTATACCAATTGTTTCAACGCAATTTCAAATGCTGTAGCACTAATATTTGTTTTAGAAGGGTTTTTCTCGTGAATTTTTTGAATAGCATTTTTTATTATTTCTGATGTATCAGAAAAAATAGCTTCATCCGTCATCTGAACTTTCTTCTCCATAAAATAAGCAAAAACTCTAGCCATTCCGCAATTTGAAATAAAATCAGGAATCAAACTTACTTTGCAATCTATATCCTCCATAATCGGGCCAAAAAATATTTCTTTGTCAGCAAATGGCACATTAGCACCACACGAAATCACTTCAAGTCCGCACTCAATCATACTATCTACTTGACTTTGAGTAACCAATCTTGAAGCAGCACAAGGCGCAAAAATAGTTGCTCCAATGGTCCAAATTTTTTGATTGATTTCTTCAAACGGAATCATATTTTGAGCTATTAATTTGTTTCCGTCTTTATTCAAAAACAATGTTCTTATTTCTTCAAAAGTAAATCCATTTTCATTTATAATTCCACCATCACGATCAATTATACCAATAATTTTCACTCCCATTTCTGCTAAATAAAAAGCAGCAGCCGAACCAACATTACCAAATCCTTGAACAATTGCTTTTTTATCTTTGATATTTCCTCCATAAATAGAATAAAAATGACGAGCTGCTTCTGCAACTCCATAACCCGTAATCATATCGGCAATAGTATATTTTCTGGCAACATCTGGAGAGAATTTTGGATTTTCAATTACTTTTACAACACCTTGACGAAGTTGACCAATTCTATTAATTTTGTCAGCTTCTGTTGGTTTAAAATGCCCATTAAAAACTCCTTCTTGTGGATGCCATACACCACATTCTTCTGTCATTGGAATTACTTCGTGAATCTCATCAACATTCAAATCGCCGCCAGTACCATAATAACTTTTTAGTAGAGGCGAAACAGCTTTATACCAACGTTGCAAAACTCCTTTTTTTCTAGGATCATTGGGGTCAAAATTTATTCCAGATTTTGCACCACCAATTGCTGGTCCTGAAACTGAGAATTTTACTTCCATTGTTTTGGCCAAAGACAATACTTCATTCATATCCAACCCTTTTCTCATTCTGGTTCCACCACCAGCAGCGCCACCACGTAGAGAATTTATAACAGTCCAACCTTCAGCTTCTGTTTCAGCATCCTTCCAGTTGAATATTATTTCAGGTTTTTTATTTTCAAATTGATGAAGTAATTCTTTCATTTTTTATGATTTTTTTATGTCGCAAATATAGGGATTTGAGTTTTAGTTTATCTCTTAAAATTTTGTACTTTTAAGTTAGTTATTCACGCAACTTAATGTTGATTTTTGCATCTACTAAATAAAATGGTATGAAAACTTTAAATCGTTTATTATGTGTTTTTTTATTATTAACTTCCATAACAAGTTGTAATTCTAATCATTCTGAAAACCCAAATCCACTCATCAAATATAAATCTACTGGCTATATTATTGGTCAAGATTTGGCTTTATGCCCTTGTTGTGGTAATTGGATAATAAAAATAAATGGAATAGAAAACAATTTTCAAACAGTTGAAATTCCTGAAAGTTTAAATCTTAATTTGATTGATGCAATTTTTCCGATACCTATAAAATTAAATTGGCATCATGATCAAAATTCAGTTTGTGGTTATATTATTATTGACGATATTGCTTTCAATAATTAATTATAAATATACCCTGAACTATGATCATTTTTTGCTCCAGTTACACTACACAAAACATTTATTTCATTTCTTAATTTCAGGACACCAAGCAAAGCAAAAATTAAAGCTTCTTTATATTCAATTGTTTTATTATCTGGAATTATGATATTGATACTTGGTAAATAAAATTGCATTCTTTCTATAATAAAATCATTATAAGCACCACCACCAGTAATTAACATTTTTCCTTCCCTTTTAGGCAATATTAAAGAAGTTTGCACAGCAATATGTTCTGTAAATGTGTGCATTTTATCTTCAATTGAAATTGAATGTCTTTCGATTAAAGGCAGAATAGTTTCTTTTACAAATTCAAATCCTAATGATTTGGGGTAAGGTTTTTTATAATAATTCAAACCATTTAATTCCTTCAATAAATTTGAATTTAAATTCCCAGAACGTGCAATTTTTCCTTTATCGTCATATTCTAAATTTAATTGATTTGAATAATAATTCAAAACTGTATTGACTGGAGAAATATCAAAAGCAATTCGGTTTCCATTTTGTTCAAAAGAAATATTAGAAAATCCACCCAAATTCAAACAAAAATCAAATTCCGAAAATAATATTCTATCGCCAATTGGGACCAATGGCGCACCTTGACCACCAAGTTGTACATCTTGAACTCTGAAATCACAGACTACTTTTTGATTTACATATTTTGCAATTTCGGGAAGATTTCCAATTTGCAAGGTATACCCATTTTGTGGTTGGTGCAAAATAGTGTGTCCGTGAGAACAAACTGCATCAAGATTTTTGATTTTATGTTTGGATATAAATTCTGAAATAATTGTTCCTAAAAGTTGTGTATATGCTACATTCAACTTTTCTAATTCAGTTTTAGAAAAACTTACCGCGGTTTTAAGATTGTTTAACCAATTTCTATCATATGCAATGGTTTCGCTTTCAAGGATTTTAAAATCCCATTTATTATTTTCTATAGAAAAATGAATATGAGCTAAATCAATTCCGTCAAGAGATGTTCCTGACATAACACCTATTACATGATACTTATCTTTAAACATTGGCTAAATTTACGAAAACGTTTGAGATTTTAATTTAAATGCGTTATTTTTGCCTCAAATTTAAAAAAATCAAAACCACTTTTACTACATATTATGGATTTTAATCTAACCGAAGAACATTTAATGATTCAACAAGCAGCCAAAGATTTTGCAGTAGCAGAATTATTGCCTGGAGTTATAGAAAGAGATGAACATTCAAAATTTCCTACTGAACAAGTCAAAATGATGGCTGAATTAGGTTTTATGGTAATGATGGTAGATCCTAAATATGGTGGCGCAGGACTTGATAGCATTTCTTATGTTTTGGCTATGACCGAAATTGCAAAAGTAGATGCGTCTGCAGCAGTAATTATGTCTGTAAATAACTCACTTGTTTGTGCTGGTTTAGAAAAATATTGCAACGAAGAGCAAAAAATGAAATATTTAATTCCGCTTGCAAAAGGTGAAGTTATTGGTGCTTTTTGTTTGTCTGAACCAGAAGCAGGAAGCGATGCGACTTCACAAAAAACAACAGCAATTGATAAAGGTGATCATTATTTATTAAACGGTACCAAAAACTGGATTACCAATGGTGCTACTGCATCTACTTATTTGGTAATTGCACAAACCGATGTAGAAAAAGGCCATAGAGGTATTAATGCTTTTATTGTTGAAAAAGGTTGGGCAGGTTTTGAAGTTGGTCCAAAAGAAAAGAAAATGGGAATTCGTGGAAGCGATACTCATTCCTTGATGTTTACCGATGTAAAAGTTCCTAAAGAAAATAGAATTGGCGCAGATGGATTTGGATTTGCTTTTGCAATGAATGTCTTGAATGGTGGAAGAATTGGAATTGCATCTCAAGCATTAGGTATTGCAACTGGCGCTTATGAAATTGCCTTGAAATATTCTCATGAGAGAAAAGCATTTGGAAAAGAAATCTTTAATCATCAAGCTATAGCCTTTAAATTGGCAGATATGTATGTGAAAGTTACAGCAGCCAAACTATTAATAATGAAAGCTGCTTGTGAAAAAGATGAAGGCAAAGATATTGCCCATTCTGGAGCAATGGCAAAATTATATGCTTCAGAAATTGCTTTAGAAGTGGCAAACGAAGCCGTTCAAATACATGGTGGAAATGGTTATGTTGCAGAATATCATGTAGAACGAATGATGCGAGATTCTAAAATCACACAAATTTATGAAGGAACATCCGAAATTCAGAGAATTGTAATTTCGAGAGGATTGGTTTCATAAATAAATATCACTTATATTTAACCCTTTAAATGACAAACATTTAAAGGGTTTTTTATTTAAATTTCAACTATATCTTTATTAATGTACGAAGAACTAAAGTATTGGTATTTGCGCGATCACAAATTGTTTTGGACCTTGAGTATGTCACAAATAAAGCAATTGTGCATAATTGTTGGGTTTAAAAAAGCAAAAAAAGGAGAAATTATTTATTTTTCATCTTCAGATGTTCCTCGAATATTTTTACTCAAAAAAGGAAATATAAAAATTGTTGAAGTTGATGAACAAGGCAATGAAACTATAAAAGATATCATCCAAAAAGGAGATTTGTTTGGAGAATTAACGTTAGAAAGTGATAAAAATTCAAATGAATATGCAAAAGCTTTGACAGACGAAGTTTCTATTTGCAGTTTTTTATTATCTGATTTTGAAGATCTTATGCTTAAAAATCCGAATTTAGCATTAACCTATACTAAATTTGTAGGGCTGAAAATGAAACGAATAAAGAACAATTATTCTAATTTGATTTCAAAAGATGCCAAAACAAGACTCTACACATTTATAAAAGAATGGGCAGAACGCGAAGGCAAGTTTGATGGAAATAAAGTTGCTATTGAAAATTATCTCACTCAATCTGATATTGCACAAATTATAGGAACCTCACGCCAAACAGCTACTTTATTACTTAACGAAATGGAAGAAAAACAACTGATTTATTATGGTCGAAAAGAAATTTTGATTGATGATATTTCTAAAATTTAAAATAATTTTAGTCGAAATGTAAACTACACGACATTTTCTATCGTAGATATAAAATAATTTTGCTTCATCAAAGTTTAATAATTTAAATTAAAACAAATGAAACATTCCATTTTAATTTTATTTCTTTCGTTACTTACAACAAGTACATTTGCTCAAGCAAACAAAAGAACAACCGAATTCAATTTAGTAAAAAAAGTAGCTATTCAAGGATATGATCCTGTTGGATATTTTTTAGAAAAAAAAGCAATTAAAGGAAAACCTTCACTTTCTGCATCATTTGAAGGTGTGATATATTATTTTTCTACACAAACCAATAAAGACCTTTTTTTGAAAAACCCATCAACATACGAACCTCAATATGGCGGTTGGTGTGCCTTTGCAATGGGAAACAATAACGAAAAAGTCGAGATTGACCCAAATACATTTAAAATTATAAACGGAAAATTATATTTGTTCTACAACGCCTATTTCAACAATACTTTGAAAAGTTGGAACAAAGATGAAACCAATTTGAAGAAAAAAGCGGATGCCAATTGGAATAAAATTATAAATTAAAACAAGATGAAAAACTCAATATTTATTTGGATTATCAAACTCATAGCAGTTGTAATCCTTTTACAAACATTATACTTTAAATTTACTGGAGCTGAAGAAAGTGTCTATATTTTTACAACCTTGGGAGTTGAACCTTATGGCAGAATTGGCTCTGGAATTATTGAATTAGTTGCATCTATTTTAATATTAATTCCAAGAACTACCGTTTATGGAGCAATTCTAGGATTAGGAACAATGACTGGTGCAATTTTTTCTCATCTTTTTGTTTTAGGAATTGATGTAAAAAACGATGGTGGAACACTTTTTATTTTGGCAATAATTACGTTTCTTTGTTGTGCATATCTAGTTTTTATTAATAGAAATAAAATTTTCGGTCAAATAAAATTAATGTTTTAATGTTAATACCATCCATACATAATAGTCTCAACGAATTGATTGATCTACTCAGTCAACTTTCTGATTCTGAATATGCAAATCCTTGTACAGAATTGAGTAATGCCAGTATCGGAGAACATACTCGACATATCATTGAAATGTTTCTTTGTCTAGAAAATCAATATCAATCTGGTATTGTAAATTATGATAAACGAGAACGAAATATTCAGATTCAAACTAATACTGAATTTGCTATAAAATCTATTGAAATAATAAAAACCAATCTTGATAAATCGGATAAAAAAATCGAGTTGCAACAAATAATCGATGGTGAAGAAATTAGAATAGACAGCAATTATTTTAGAGAATTATTATACAATCTTGAGCATTGCATACATCATCAAGCTTTAATAAAAGTAGCCATTTTGAAATATGATTCGTTAACAATCAATGCCAATTTTGGTGTAGCTCGTTCTACAATTGAATATAGAAATCAATGTGCACAGTAAGTTTTGTTTGTTCAAACAATAAAATAATCATTACTTCCAATCGTGATGAGCAAGTATTGAGACCAGCCATTGAGCCCAAAAATTATTTAATAAACAATAAAAATATATTTTTTCCAAAAGATCCAAAAGCTGGAGGAACTTGGTTTGCCATAACTGAAAACGCAACCGTATTAGTTTTGCTAAACGGAGCTTCAGAAAAACACAAATGGCAACCGCCTTATAGAAAAAGTCGCGGATTAATTTTGTTGGATATAATTAGTAGTTTTTCCCCAATTAATGAATGGAAAGAAATAAATTTACTAGAAATTGAACCTTTTACATTAGTCCTTTTTCAAGATCAAAAACTATATCAATTGCGTTGGAATGGTTTGATGAAAGAAACCGTTTTATTGGACACAAATAAAAATTATGTTTGGTCTTCTTCAACATTATATCCAAAAAACATTAGAGATAAAAGATCGGAATGGTTTTATCATTTTTTAGAAACAAAACCCGAAATTTCAGAAAATGAAATGTTTAATTTTCATCGATATACTGAAAATGAAAATTCAGAAAACGGATTGATTATCAATAGAAATGATAATCTGAAAACCTTGAGTATTACCCAAACTGTACTTGAAGACAACAAAGTTTCATTAATGCATTATGATTTATTGAATCATAAAGAATTTGCAAATTCGTTTATCATCGTTTAATTATATCTATTTGAAACTATATATCCATAAACTGACACATTGGGAATACTGGCCGTTTGAGCTTGTCTACATTCCTATTTATTTTTTATGGAGTTATTACGCACTAAAATCTAGAAGCCTGTTTTTTTTTAATGCTTGTAATCCATTAATTAAAAACGGTGGTTTTTTTATGGAAAGTAAAAAAGCTATTTATGATTTGATTCCTCAAAAATATTATCCAAAAACTGAATTGATAAAAGATCAAATTTCATTTGAAGAAGTTTTAAAAAAACTCCAAAATTCAGGAATTAAATTGCCTTTTATCGTAAAACCAGATATAGGATTACGAGGTTCGGCAGTAAAAAAGATTATGCATCTTGATGATTTAAAAAAATACAATCAAAAGGCAGATTTTGATTATTTATTACAAGATCTAATACCGTATGAAAATGAAGTTGGTATATTTTATGTTCGTTTTCCCAATGAAAAAAAAGGAAAAATAACCGGAATTGTATCTAAAGAGTTTTTAATTATAACTGGTGATGGGATTGCAACAATTGAAGAATTGATAAAACAAAATCCGAGATTTGAATTGCAGCTTCAAGCGTTGCAAAAAGAATATGGAGAGAAACTGAAAAACATATTATCAAAAGATGAGAAAATAAATTTAGTTCCTTATGGCAATCATGCTCGAGGTGCAAAATTTATTGATTATAGTCATTTAATTTCAGACAAATTAACCAATGTCATCAATGATATGTGTTCGCAAATTCCAGAGTTCTATTTTGGAAGAATGGATTTGATGTATCATTCTTGGTCAGAATTAGAAGAAGGTAAAAACTTTTTGGTTGTAGAATTAAATGGCGCTGCAAGCGAACCCACTCATATTTACGACCCAAAACATTCCCTGTTTTTTGCCTGGAAAGAACTAAGTCGACACATCAAGTATATGTATAAAATAAGTGTTGCCAATCACAAAAAAGGCTTACCTTACCTTACTCACAAAAAAGGAATGATAGAATATCGTTTACACCAAGAACAAAGTAAAAAAATTGTGAATTTCTAATGATATGAAAACTCTAAAAAACATAGCAATTGGATTTCTTGTGAGTTTTATAGGTTCCATTCCGTTGGGTTTTCTAAATATTATTGGATATCAAATTTATCTTAAATTTGGTTTACATTCAGTTATACCTTATTTATTTGGTGTTATTTCAGTAGAAGTTTTTGTGATCTATTTTACATTAATTTTCGCAAATCAATTAGCAAACAACAAAAAACTGACCTTTTATATTGAGATTTTTTCTATTCTGTTTATGTTTTTGTTAGCGTATAGTTTTCATTCACAATCCAATTCTAACTCATCAAGTGAAGATTTGTACCAAAAATATGTTTCTTATTCTCCTTTTATTATTGGAGTTTTACTTAGTTGTTTGAACTTTATTCAAATACCGTTTTGGACTGGTTGGAATTTGTATTTGATAAATAATAAAATGATTATAATAGAAAATAACACTAAATATTTTTATATTATAGGCACGCTAATTGGAACATTTTCTGGAATGTTGGCTTTGATTTTAGGATTAGATTTAATAACTCAAAACTCTGAAACAGTTACAAAATACATACTTTCGGTAATTATTCCATTGTTTTTTATAGGAATGGGAGTTTTTCAATCCTATAAATTTTACAAAAAAAATTACACTTAATTTATC
>JAYTNO010000251.1:0-16839 GCA_043748275.1 Flavobacterium sp.
TATCGATTTATTCAAAGCAGGAAAACATTTTCGTCTTTATGAAAAACTTGGTGCACATCTAATAGAAGTAGATGGTGTAAAAGGTGTTTATTTTGCTGTTTGGGCACCATCAGCAAGAACCGTTTCTGTAGTTGGCGATTTTAATTATTGGATACAAGGCGAACACCAACTTCAAGTTCGATGGGATTCATCAGGAATTTGGGAAGGATTTATTCCTGGTATCCAAAAAGGATCAACCTACAAATATAAAATCCAATCTAATAATGGAGGCATTATTACCGAAAAAGCCGATCCTTTTGCGCTTTTTTGCGAACATCCACCACAAACAGCATCTATCATTTGGGATTTAGAATACAAATGGAAAGATGAAAAGTGGATGAAATCTCGAAAAGAAACAAATGCTTTAAACAAGCCATATTCGGTTTATGAAGTGCATTTGGGTTCTTGGAAACGAAATAAAGAAGGTAAATTTCTCACCTATTTAGAATTAGCTGAAGATTTAGTTCCCTATGTAAAAGAAACAGGATTTACTCACGTTGAGTTTATGCCAATAATGGAATATCCTTATGATCCTTCTTGGGGTTATCAATTGGTGGGTTATTTTGCGCCTACTTCTCGTTTTGGAAAACCACAAGATTTTATGGTTTTGGTCGATAAGTTGCACCAAGCTGGAATAGGAGTTATCCTTGATTGGGTTCCATCACATTTTCCTGATGATGCTCACGGATTAGGATTTTTTGATGGTTCAAATCTTTTTGAACATCCAGATATGAGAAAAGGATATCATCCCGATTGGAAAAGCCTTGTATTTAATTACGGACGAAACGAAGTGCGTTCTTTCTTAATAAGCAATGCTATTTTTTGGCTTCAAAATTATCATGCTGATGGTCTTCGAGTTGATGCTGTGGCGTCTATGTTATATTTGGATTATTCAAGAAATGATGGCGAATGGGAACCAAATATTTTTGGTGGAAGAGAAAATCTCGATACTATAAGTTTCTTAAAAGATTTTAATGAAGCCGTATATTCAAATTTTGAAGGTGTTCAAACAATTGCAGAAGAAAGTACCAGTTTTCCTATGGTTTCTAGACCAACATCAGTAGGTGGATTAGGTTTCGGAATGAAATGGATGATGGGTTGGATGCACGATACTTTACAATATTTTCAAAAAGAAACGATTTATAGAAAATACCATCAAAACGAATTGACTTTTTCTGCAACTTATGCCTTTTCAGAAAATTTCATGTTACCATTATCTCATGATGAAGTAGTATATGGTAAAAAATCTATTTTAGGTAGAATGCCAGGAGACGAATGGCAGAAATTTTCTAATTTACGATTGTTATATGGCTATATGTTTACACATCCAGGAACCAAATTACTCTTTATGGGTGCAGAATTTGGACAAAGTGCTGAGTGGAATTTTGAAGGAAGTCTCGATTGGCATTTGCTTCAGTTTGGTTTTCACGATGGTATCAAAAAAGTAATAACCGACTTAAATACTTTATACAAATCAAATCCAGCATTACACGAAAAACAATTTTCACCAGAAGGTTTTGAATGGATTAATTATTCTGATCATCAAAATGCAGTAATGTCATACATTAGAAAAGGAAACAACCCAAAAGAGGATTTAATTATCGTGTGCAATTTTACACCTGTAGTTCGTACAAATTATAGAATCGGAATACCAAGAAAAGGAAAATTAACTCAGATTTTCAATTCAGATGATACTCAATATTCAGGAAGTGGAGTTACCAATGCTAAACCAATAAAAATTGAAGTAGAACCTTGGAATGGAAGAGATTTTTCAGCTGAATTGGTCTTGCCACCATTAAGTGTAATAGTATTTAAGATAAGTTAGAAATAATTAAAAAAACAGTTCATATATAAACTATTGTTTACGACATCGTTTTCGTAAAAATTGAAAAATTTGAAGCTATAAAACTTTCAAAAAGCGTATTTTTGAAAACTCTGAAATTTTTTTAAACCTATGATTACAAATACCGAATTAGAATATAAAGGTGATTTATATCCTTCAAAAATAGTCGAATTTAAAAAAGATGTTGATAGCGTATATTTTTCAACAGATAATAGTGTCATTCTAAAAATCACGGTGCTTCGCGATAGTTTAATTCGTTTTCGATATACTACAAAAGGCTATTTTAGTAAAGATTTTTCATATGCTATAGATAAAACACAATCTCACGGGTTTAATTTTCTTGAAGTTACAGAAGAAACAGATACTTATATTATCAAAACTAGTAAAGTAATTTGTACAGTTCAAAAAAACGACCTTAGAGTTTCTATAACAGATTTAGATGGAGTTTGTATTCTAGAAGATGAACTAGGTTTTCACTGGGAAGAAAGTTATCATTTTGGTGGAAACATTGTAAAAATGAGCAAAGCATCTCAAGACAGAGAATGTTTTTACGGACTTGGAGACAAAGCTTCACATTCTAATCTAAAAGGAAAAAAAGTTGAAAATTGGGCTACAGATCAATATGCTTTTAATAAAGATCAAGAACCATTATATAAAGTGGTTCCTTTTTATATAGGACTTCAACATAACAAAGCCTACGGAATATTTTTTGATAATACATTCAAAACCACGTTCGATTTTGCTCACGATCGTAGAAATGTAACTAGTTTTTATGCTGATGGTGGCGAAATGAATTACTATTTTATTTACGGACCAGCAATGAGTGATGTAGTTACAACCTACACACACCTAACAGGAAAACCAGAATTGCCACCACTTTGGGCATTAGGATATCATCAATGCAAATGGAGTTATTTTCCAGAAAGCAAAGTAAAAGAAGTCACCAATAAATTTAGAGAATTGCAAATTCCTTGTGACGCTATCTATCTCGATATTGATTATATGGAAGGTTTCCGATGTTTTACTTGGAACAAAGAATATTTTCCAGATCCAAAAAGAATGGTTGCTGAATTAGCAGAAGATGGATTTAAGACTGTAGTTATTATTGACCCAGGAATAAAAATTGACAAAGAATATTGGGTTTATAAAGAAGCTTTAGAAAAAGATTATTTCTGCAAACGTGCTGATGGTCCATATATGAAAGGAAAAGTTTGGCCTGGAGAATGTAATTTTCCAGATTATACCAATCCAGAAGTAAGAGAATGGTGGGCAGGATTATTCAAAGAATTGATTTCAGATTTTGGTGTAAAAGGAGTTTGGAATGATATGAACGAACCAGCAGTTATGGAAGTTCCAGGAAAAACTTTCCCAATGGATGTGCGTCATGATTATGACGGAAACCCTTGTAGTCATAGAAAAGCGCACAATATTTATGGAACTCAAATGGCACGTGCTACATATGAAGGTGTCAAACAATTTGCATATCCAAAACGTCCTTTTATAATTACTCGTTCAGCATATTCTGGAGCACAACGTTATACATCTTCTTGGACCGGAGATAATGTTGCTAGTTGGGAACATTTGTGGATTGCTAATATTCAAATGCAACGAATGTCACTTTCAGGAATGGGATTTACAGGATCTGATATTGGTGGTTTTGCAGAACAACCTTCTGGAGAATTGTATGCGAGATGGATTCAGTTAGGTGTTTTTCATCCATTCTGCAGAACACATTCCTCTGGTGATCACGGAGATCAAGAACCTTGGTCATTTGATGTAGATGTAATCAATATCACTAGAAAATTTGTAAATTTAAGATACCAATTATTACCTTATTTATATACAATGTTTTGGGAATACATCAATGATGGTGTGCCAATGCTCAAACCATTAGTCTATTTTGATCAAGAAGACCCACAAACCCATTATAGAACCGATGAGTTTATTTTTGGAAATCAAATTTTGGTTTGCCCAATTTTAGAACCAAATGCTCAAGGTAGAAGAATGTATTTGCCAATAGGAAATTGGTATAATTATTGGACTGATGAATTGGTTTCAGGGAAAAAAGAACTTTGGGTAAAAACAGATTATGATCAAATTCCAATTTTTGTAAAAGAAGGAGCAATAATTCCAAAATATCCTGTTCAGCAATATGTTGGCGAATTAGAATTTGATGAAATATCTTTAGAGGTGTATTACAAAAACGGAAAAGAAAAATCTTTACTATATGATGATGCACAAGATGGGTATGATTATAATAAAGGAAGATATAGTTTATCAACATTTTCTCTAAAAGGAAAAGAAACAGAATTGATAATTCAACAACATCGCGAAGGAAAATTCGATACAAATTATTCAAAATTTAAAATAAATCTTCACGGTTTACCGTTTAAGATAAAAAAGATAGAATTAGACAACGAGTCCATTTCTTTTGATGCAGTTTCTTTTGATGGAAAACATACTCTGACAATTGATAAAGATTTTACAGAGTTACATTTAATAGGAATCTAATTAAAAATTGTATTTTTACATTAAAATAGGAAATAAATTATGAAAAAATATATTTTAATATTAGGTATAGCTACAATGATACTTTCTTGTAGTAAAAATCCTTTTACAGGAAAAAAAACACTGAATTTCGTTTCGAATGATCAGTTGTTTCCTTCGGCATTTCAACAATATGGCGAATTTCTAAAAGAAAACAAAGTGATTGTTGGTACGCCAGATGCCAAAAAAGTGGAGACTGTTGGTATGAAAATAAAATCAGCAGCAGAACGTTGGTTGATGGCAAACGGACAAGGTTCATATTTGAATGGATATCAATGGGAATATAAATTGGTAGAAAGTAAAGATGTAAATGCTTGGTGTATGCCTGGCGGAAAAATTGTAGTGTATTCTGGAATTTTACCAATAACCAAAGACGAAGCAGGATTGGCAACCGTTATGGGTCACGAAGTATCTCACGCATTAGCCAATCACGGAGCACAACGTATGAGTGCAGCACAATTACAACAAATTGGTGCTGTTGGAGTGGCACTAGCAACTGGAAACCAAAGTGCCGAAAAACAACAAATGTGGCAACAATATTATGGTTTAGGATCACAAGTAGGAGTGATGCTGCCTTTTAGTCGTGGTCACGAAAGCGAAGCAGATATGATTGGGTTAACATTAATGGCAATTGCTGGATATAATCCTGATCAAGCCGTAATTTTCTGGGAAAGAATGTCTGCCAACTCAGGCGGAAAAGCACCACCAGAATTTATGAGTACACACCCATCAGATGCTACACGTATTGCTAATATCAAAAGTTTGATACCACAAGCAAAAGCAGAAGCTGCAAAATTTGGAGTTGTTTTTAAATAAAAATACAAACACAATATATAAAAAATCCCATTTCGATATTGAAATGGGAATTTTTTTTAAACTTATCAGGTTTTTAACATTTTTGCAAATCCGTGTGAACTAAATTTAATTTTCAGACCTGACAGGTTTTGCAAACCTGTCAGGTCTAAGATTGTAATTTGCAAGTTGGTTTTTGTTATATAATGCGCAGCTGGTTTTTTAAATTTATTACCACCATTTTTTTTGTTTTAAAAAAATATATCTATTTTTTTGATTTTCCTCTAATAATGTGAGATGAGAATAATTTTTGACTAACAATTCGTAAATTTTATTACCATATGGTTGATTAGTCTTTATAATCATCATTTTTTCTTTACAATTTGAATATCTAAAATACCAATTTTTATTTGTTTTAATTTTAAAATCGGATTTAGAAATTTTTTTAATCAATTGTTTTTCTTCTTTGCTTTTTTCTTGATTTAATATTTCGTGTTTTTCAACTTCCTTAAAATTTGGAAATGCATTACCATAGAGTTCATTTCCTAATGAATTAATTTCATTTTTTAAGTCTTTGTAAAAAGCATTTAACCATTTACTTCCGATGTATTTTTCATCATAAATAATATTTTCGTCTAAATATGGGAGTAAATTGAAAATTAAATACCAAAATTTATCATCCGTTTTATTTGCTAATATTAATTGTTTTAAATCATCTTTATTAAAATTATTCTCTTTTGCAACATTTAAACTTTTAATGTTTTTGAAGAATAATCCAATATGATATGTTTTTCCTTTTATATTTTTTATATTAATATTACTTATAATTTTAGAAAAATATAAAATAAACTCTTTATATCTTGTGCTTTCATTTAGTTGAAAATTTATTAATCTATCTTTATCATTCAACCACCTTAACAATGAATTTATTTCATTAATTTCCATATTTGGATTTTCTATTAATCTTTGAAAACCTATTTGTAAATTATTAAAATCATTTATGGTTACAGTTAAATTATTTTCATTGTAATTTTTAAAATTTGTTTTAGATAATATGTTTGTGTTTATGTTTTTAAAAAGTAAGTCTCTGTAAACTAGGATATCTTTATTTATAAAACCTACAAAAAACTCAAACATTGTAGGATGATAGAAATCATATTTTTCATCTTTATTTATAATTAAACTATCTTCTAGCAAATTAAGTTCGTTTTCTAAATTTAATAATTTACTTTTATTTAAGTCTTCAGATATTTTTTTGTACGCATAAGCAATACTTTTTAGATTTTGATTTGATGATAATAGTATTGAAAGTAAAATTATTTGTTTTTCTTCATTTAATGTTTCAAAAATCTTTTTTAAATAATCATTAGGAAACGAAATATGTTTTTGAAATTCAATTAGATTAAAAATTGAATTATTCTCAAAGTAGGAACGGATTACTTCTGGCGAAAAATTTATATGATTTACAATTGAATCAAGATTATGATAAAAGTCATTTGAATTATTTTTAAGTTTATAATATCTTAAAAAAATACTTTCTTTTTCTGACGTAATCAATAAGTTTACATCAATGTTTATCTTAGTAATGAAACTTTTTTTTACATCATCTGCATAATCAAGAAACGCTCTAGATATATATTCTCTGCTTGTAAAAATGCACTTATGGTTTTTATCTATATACTCAAATATAAATTCTATTTTACGATTAACATAATCGGCTCTCTCATAATCTAAATTGTATTTTCCAAATGTATCATCAAATAAAAAAATTTGTTTTTTTGAACTATCATAAAATTGATCAAAATCTTCTACCGAAATAATATTGTAAGGAATAAAATCGTCATTTGAAAACTTGTTAAAAACAATCATTTCTGCTGTAAAAGTTTTTCCTGATTTTGCTGGACCAGATAATAAAATAATATTGTTACTATCTAATTTGCTTAATGCGTTTTCATACATTTCTGTTAAAACAAATTTCGATTTATTTTTTTCAAATATTAAAATAAAGGAATTTGAGATATTACTTTCATTTCTATTGATAATCTTTTCAAGTAATAATTTAAAATCTGCATTTTTAATTATTAACGGATATAAATATTTAATAGACTCATTATTATCAATACAAGATTCAATATGATTGTATGAATATAGTTTAAATATCAGATTGAATTCAATATTATTTTCATTAATGAAATCACTAAACACCATATTAATTTCATCAAATTGATTACCATTTAATGACATGTTGGTAACTAAACAATATACATCATATCTTAATTCATTTGTAATAAAAACTTTTGTAAGTTCTCTTTTTAAATCAACTTTTAAGTCTTTAAAATTATCTAATGATTTATGTTTAGATTGAAAAATGTATTTTAAGGATTTATCACTTATTTCAAAAAAATTCGTAATACCTTCATAAACAAAATCTCTTCCTTTGTCATTTCCACCATCAATAAATTGTAAAGATTTAGAAATATCAAATTGTAAACATTTATAAGAGAGTTTCTCAAATTGTTGCCATTCTAAAATTGCTAAATCATATTTATAGTTACCCATTTTAACTATTTAAATTTTACTCAATAACCGTAAATCTCAATATTCAAAGATACTCTTAATCTTAAAACAATAGAAATAAAAAAGTCCCGATTTCTCGGGACTTTAAATATTCAATAAAGAAAAAGGATTATTTCTTTTTCTCGCTTTTTTCCATTTTAGCTTTTAAACCAGCAAGAATATCATTGTTATCTCCTAACGTTGCAGCTGGTGCATTTGAGTTATTAGAAACAGATTCTGTTACTGCTTTCACATTTTTCTCTTCTTCCTCACGGAAAATAGCAGTGTGTGATGCAACAACTCTTTTGAATTCTTTGTTAAATTCGATTACTTTGAAATCAGCAGTATCTCCTTTTTTCAATTTCTTACCGTCTTCTTTTTCTAAGTGACGAGTAGGAATAAAAGCAACGATATCATCACCAAATTCTACTGTAGCACCTTTGTCAACGATTTCAGAAATTTCACCTGAGTGAATAGTTCCTACTGCAAATGAATCTTCGTATTGATCCCAAGGATTAGCAGTAGTTTGTTTGTGACCTAAAGATAATTTACGTCCTTCAACATCTAATTCTAATACTACAACATCTAGTTTTTCACCAACATTTACAAATTCTGATGGGTGTTTGATTTTCTTAGTCCAAGAAAGGTCTGAGATATAAATCAATCCGTCGATACCTTCTTCTAATTCTACAAAAATTCCAAAGTTTGTAAAGTTTCTTACGATACCTACATGTTTAGAACCAACTGGATATTTAGCTGTAATATCAGTCCAAGGATCTTGAGACAATTGTTTGATACCTAACGACATTTTACGATCGTCTCTATCAAGAGTCAAGATAACTGCTTCTACTTCATCACCCACTTTTACGAAATCTTGTGCAGAACGTAAGTGTGTAGACCAAGACATTTCAGAAACGTGAATCAATCCTTCAACTCCTTCAGCAACTTCAATAAAAGCACCGTAATCAGCAATAACAACTACTTTTCCTTTTACTTTATCACCAACTTTTAGGTTAGCATCAAGAGCATCCCAAGGATGAGCGTTTAATTGTTTCAATCCTAATTGAATTCTTGTTTTCTCATCATCAAAATCAAGGATTACAACGTTTAATTTTTGGTCTAATTCAAGAACTTCACTTGGGTGATTGATTCTACTCCAAGAAAGATCTGTAATGTGAATCAATCCATCTACACCACCTAAGTCAATAAACACACCATAAGAAGTAATGTTTTTAACAACACCTTCTAATACTTGTCCTTTTTGTAATTGACCGATGATTTCTTTTTTCTGTACTTCAATATCCGCTTCAATAAGCGCTTTGTGCGAAACTACAACGTTTTTGAATTCGTGGTTAATTTTTACCACTTTGAATTCCATCATTTTGTTTACATATACATCGTAATCACGGATAGGTTTCACATCAATTTGTGAACCTGGTAAGAACGCTTCAATTCCGAAAACGTCTACGATCATACCACCTTTAGTTCTACATTTCACGAAACCATTAACGATTTCTCCAGTTTCGTTTGCAGAAATAACTCTATCCCAAGATTTAATTGTTCTTGCTTTTCTGTGAGATAATACCAATTGACCAGTTTTGTCCTCACGGATGTCAATTAATACTTCTACTTTGTCACCCACTTTTAAGTTTGGGTTGTAACGGAATTCATTTAAAGAAATAACACCTTCTGACTTTGCATTGATGTCAACGATTGCGTCTCTGTCAGTAATTCTAACAACAACACCTTCAACAACTTCTTCTTGATCCGTGTCAATAAAAGTTTTTGAAACTAACTCTTCAAATTCTAATAAGTTTTTCTCATCTACAGCATCAATACCTTCTTGAAAGTTGTGCCAGTTAAAGTTAGTTAAAAACTCTTCTTGTGATTTTAATAATTCAGACATATGTTCTGATAAAAAATTTGTATTCTGTATTTCCTGTGTTTCTTAATGCGTTGAAAATTACAGAAGTGGTTTTATAATAAATAGTTGATACCCAATGGAAACACTTCTTCGCCAAAAGGTGTGCAAAAGTAATTCTTTTTTCTTAATTACAAAAATATTTACACAAAAAACCCTTTCAAAATAAGTAATTCTGAAAGGGTTTTGCGAATTTATTCTCAACAAGAATTATTCTTTGATAAATTTACTTGTACTTGTACCTTTTTGAGTGATAATTTGTATGAAATAATTACCCGATTTCAAACTCGATACATCAATAATAGAAGTTACTTTTGCATTTGGAATTACTTGAACCAATTGACCAAGTGTATTGTAAATGCTGATAGATGAAATAGAAATATTTTGTTTTGTAATAATATTTAATTGGTTTTCTGCTGGATTTGGATTCACTGAAAAATAAGATTCAAACTCAAAATCTTGATCTGCTAATGGATTTGCAACAGTAGTTATAGCTGGACCAGTGATAATTGGAAAATTATAATCAAAATAAATACTGGCTGTATTACTAAAAGTATCTCCTATTACTAAATTAGGTTTGGTTTTAATTTTAAAAACTACAAATCCATCATTGTTTGCATCATCAAATGGTAATTGAATGTTTTCAAATATAAATTCTACTTTGTTGGTATCAGTAATTTTAGTTACAAACGAGTGACTTCCACTTACAGGAATTAATGTAGCAACATCAAACTTAGTTGTATCAATGATATCTTTCACAACAATATTTTGAGCGTTTGCTGTACCAGTGTTTTCAAAACGAATCATATAATGCACTTCTTTACCTACTTGGCTTGGCAGAATTGTTGTTCCTTCTAGACAGGTTTTATCATTTGGATCTAACGAATTAACAACCGTTTGATTTAAAGTTGAAACATTATCCAAAGGTGTTTCATCTGTTGAAGCAATAATTGTAGCAGTATAATTTAATACATATCCAACATTTACTGATGGCGTTTCAAGAGGTGAATTTAGATTTAAGGTCACTGAAATTTCTCTTTTTTCAGAAGGTTGTAAATTGCTAAAGCTCCAATTTAAGTTATTGACAGTTTGGTTTGTTGTTGCAGGATTGGCAACAATATAATGCAAAACACTATCAATAAAAGTTAAATTTACAGTACCCGACTGTGTATTAGTTCCTTTGTTTTTATATATAATTTTATAATTATTATCAAATCCAGGTCTTGCTGTATTTATTGGAATTAAAGTAATTTCTAAGTCATTGTGTGTACCATTGGGTATAATACAAAAGTCTTGAGTGAATGGGCTATTTTGTGTTGGAAAAGTAACCGTTGCTGTTGTAGGAGATACATTAAAATAAGTTGGGTTTTCAATAATTGGTATTATATTGTAAGTTCCTGCTTGAACTGGGATAGAATAATTTCCAGAATTATTTGAAATTATGCTTCCAATAAGTACTCCATCTGAAATAGTAAATTTCAAATCAGGAAAAGTTAAATCAAGAGTATCACAGCCATTTGAATTTGAATCGAATTTATCATTTCCTTGAAGAGTATAAAAAATTCCTCCTGGATTAAAGGAGCAATAAGTGTTTACATGAACATTAGGACTACTACCTGTTCCTTGATTTACGAATGCTAATACATAATCCAAATCAGTAGCATTAGCGCAAACAAATTCTAAATTTGGGTTTTGGTAAATATTACAATTCCAATGATTTAAAGGAGTACCATTTTTTGCATTAAAATAAATTAGGTTTGGATTTTCAAAAACATTAAAAATAGTAATCAAAGGATTATTAGAAAAATCTAATTGTGTAAGACTGGTATTAAAAACTATAATATTTTCAAGGTTAGTTAAATTACTTAAATCAATTTGAGTTTGAGGGATATCTTTTATCGATAAATAAGAAATAGAATGAAATTGGCTAAAATCTACAGTTTGAAACTGAGGATTACCATAAGCTAAATAAGCAATATTATTAGAGACACTATCTGGCATGTTTAAATCTGAAATATTAGTAAACAAATTTCCTTCACAACCAATATGTTGAAGATTGGGTGATGCATTTAAATTTAATGTTGACAATTGATTATTTCCACATTCAATTGCTTGTAATGCTATTAAACTACTTAAGTTAATACTGGTTAATTGATTTTCATAAACATTTAAAACCTTTAAGCTTATTTGATTACTAAGGTCTAATTCAGTAAGTTGATTACCACCACAAAATAAATTAATTAGATTATTTTGAGAACTTAAATTTATAGATATCAATAAATTATTACTAAAATTTAATTCAGTTATATTAACCAGAGAACTCAAATCTATTGATGTCAATAAATTATTCCCAATTTCTAATCTAGTTAGATTAATTAGAGAGTTCAAATCTATCGATGTCAATAAATTATTAGGACAAGAAAAATCTTCTAATGAACTAAGTGATGATAAACCAACGATTTCATTCAATTGATTATAGGAGCAATGCAATTTTTTTATATTATTTAATCCAAATACATTTAATGAGGTAAGGGCAGTTGAACTTATATCCAATTCTTCAATATTAATTAAACCATTAAGATTAAGTGAATTTAATGATTGAATTTGATTTATAGTCAAATATTTAAGATTGGTTAATCCTGTTAAAATAATGTTATTGAGATTACCAATATTATTGGTAATAAATAATGTTTGAAGATTGGTTAAATTAGTAATATTCAAAGAGGATAAATAAATGTTACTTAATTTAAGCGTTGTTAAATTAGTAAAATATTCAATACCAGTAAGATTTGTGACCTGAATAGTAAAAGGGAATTGATTTTGGGATGTTGTAAAATCTAAAGTAGTTATAGACAATGCCTCACTAAAATCAATTTGACCATTAAAATTAGTATCTATAAGGGGTTGATAATTTAATAATTTTTGCTTAAAATTAACATCAGGAAAATTAATAATCTGAGCATTTGCCAATCCAAAAACCAAAAAGGCAATAATTAAAAAATATTGTTTTTTCATAATCTAAACGATTTATTAACGAAGATAGGAAAAATATTTACATAAAAAAACCCTTTTCAAAATAAGTAATTCTGAAAGGGTTATAATAAAAATCAGTTTATTTTTTAATGACTCACATTAGCTACTTCTTCAGGATTGTGTTTATGCTTGAAGAATACAGCAAACAAAACCGCAATTACCAATGCATAACAAGCAAAGGATAACCAGATATTGTGCCAATCTCTAACGCCATCGTGTGTAAAGAATTTATCAATAACTATTCCGCTAATTAGGCCACCAAAGAAAGCACCAAAACCATTAGACATCATCATAAACAATCCTTGAGCTGAAGATCTAATTTTAGCATCGGTGGTGGTTTCTACAAATAGTGAACCCGAAATATTAAAGAAATCAAATGCCATTCCGTACACAACACACGACATAATAATCATCCATAAACCATCAACTGGATTACCGTAAGCAAATAAGCCAAAACGCAAAACCCAAGCCAACATCGAAATAAGCATTACTTGTTTGATACCAAATCGTCTTAAAAAGAAAGGAATTGCCAATATAAATAAGGTTTCAGATATTTGAGAAATCGACATGATTATAGTAGAATATTTTACAACAAACGAATCTGCATATTCAGGAACTTTTGCAAATTCTGACAAATAAACATCTCCATACATATTGGTCAATTGCAAAGCGCCACCAAGAAACATAGAAAAGATAAAAAACAACGCCATTTTATAAGTTCCGAATAATTTGAATGCGTTTAATCCTAATTTTTCTATTGTTGACGCATCATCAGAAATTAATTTTTGTGGTGGACATTTTGGTAAACTAAATGAATAAAATCCTAAAGCAAAAGCTGCAATACCAGATAGATAAAACATATTATAGGAAGCTTTATTTCCGGTAAGGTTGGTAATCCACATAGCGACAATAAATCCTATTGTTCCCCAAACTCTAATAGGTGGAAACACTTTTACAACATCATAATTATTGTTTTTTAGAATATTATAAGCCACCGAATTTGATAATGAAATGGTTGGCATATAACACAACATTGCTGCAAAAATGACATAATAAAACGTAGTTGGATCTTCAACTTGAGGGATATACATCAAGGCAAAACCACCAAGAATGTGTAAAACGCCATATAGTTTTTCGGCATTTATCCATTTGTCTGCAATAATTCCAGTAATGGCAGGCATTATAATTGATGATAATCCTAGTGTTGAAAATATGGCGCCAAATTCTTCTCCACTCCATTGTTTGGTACCAAACCAATAATTTCCCACTGTTATTAACCATGCACCCCAAACAAAGAATTGGAGAAAACTCATTACCGTCAACCTGAATTTTATACTCATATTATTAATAGTTTTTTGTTGTAAATAGATTGTAAATCTAATATTAATATTGCGATATGCAAAAATTATAACGTTTTAGTGACGTCATTTACCAAAGTTAATACCATATCAAATTGTTCCTCACGAGTAAGGTGAGAATTATCAATTTCTATTGCATCTTCTGCTTTTATTAATGGAGAATCATTTCTATGAGTATCAATATAATCGCGTTCTTGAACATTTTTAAGTACTTCTTCAAACGAAACATTTTGCCCTTTTTCTAGTAATTCATCATAACGACGTTGCGCTCGAGTATCAGGACTTGCAGTCATAAATATTTTGAGTTCGGCATTAGGAAAAACAACTGTACCAATATCTCGACCATCCATAACAATGCCTTTTTTATTTCCCATTGCTTGTTGTTGCTCTACAAGTTTGGTGCGAACTTCAGATACTTCAGCAATCTTACTTACAAAATTAGAAACATCAAGAGTTCTAATTTCATTTTCAACATTAACATCATTCAAATACATTTCGGCAAAACCCAATTCTGGATTAAATTGAAAACGAAGTTTTATAAAAGTTAAACTATTAATCAGCGATTGTTTGTCAAAAGTATCCGCTTGAATATAACCATTTTGCATAGCAAATAATGTTACTGCACGATACATTGCACCAGTATCAACATACACATATCCCAAATGTTTTGCAAGTTGTTTGGCTAATGTGCTTTTTCCTGTTGATGAATATCCGTCGATGGCAATAGTAATTTTCTTCAAAATAGTAATATTTTTTATTGTTCTTGGAAATTGATGGTCAATCCAAATAAACTAGTGTTGGCTGCAAGTGAATATCTAGAGTAGGAGTAATCAAATTTCATACGTCCCATTTTTAATCCAAAACCTACAGAAATCCCAGAAAAATTTCGTTGTTCAAGTAATTTCAATTCTTGTCCACGTCTAAAATTATATCCCACTCTAAAATTAAATCCTTTTTTCGGAAAAAGTTCAGCGCCAATAATTACATGACGCAGAGCATTATTAAAAAAAGAAGTTTTCTCTGGAGTTGAGGAACCATCAATAGAATTTTGTGCCCGATTTGGGTTGGCGAAAGCCACTTTCCATTGTTGTAAATTTTCAAAAGTAAGATGCCAACGAATAGGAACATTTTCTACTTGTTGCGATATTCCTGCCATTACTTCAAAAGGTAATTTTTCTTTAGTATCAGCATATTGGGTAAACTGCATTCCAATATTTCTAAGTACTAAGGCATAATTTACTTCATTATATTCATCAATATACAAAGCGCCAAGATCAATGGCACCTCCAAAAGAGTTGTAACTTTCTAGTGTAGAATTGATTAATTTTCCGCTTGCGCCTAAATGCAAATCGGTGTAGGGAACATTATACGAATATCCTAACGAAAGGGCAATTTCGCTACCAGTAAAGTCTGTTGTTGCATTACCAATTTCGTCATAACCGTTAAATTTTCCGTAATTAATATAATTGACACCAACTTGTAATGTTTGCACATGTCTGTCGTAAGTATAAGCATAAGAAGCTGTTCCGTAGGTAACTTCGCCAAAATAATTACCATAATTTAATGCTAAATGATTGTCCATTTCTGGATTTATGGTAGCCGGATTAAAATTGGCTTGATTTACATCGTGATCATAAATAGTAATCGTTTTTCCTCCCAAAGCAGCTTGTCTAGGAGATGTAACTAAGTTCAGAAAACGATAAATAGTTTTTCCCCCAACTTGACTGTAATTTACAGTACTGCTAAAAATTATTAGATATAAAAGGAATTTTCGAATCATTTGGTATCGCTATTTCTGAGAAGTATAACGCAAATGCGAAGATAAAATTATAAATACAATTTCCAATTTTGATTTATTGATTTTTTTTATAAAAAAAGGCCTCAAAAGGTTTGAATCTTTGAGGCCACCAATAGTGTTGAGTTTACTGGTTATAAAATCTTTGCGTGTTTTACTTTTTGATCTGTTATAGCAAATTTAAGTACTTCACTCATTTCTTTTACATAATGAAAAGTCAAACCTTCAATATATTCAGGTTTTATTTCATCAATATCTTGTTTGTTTTCGTAACACATTATTATTTCTTTAATATTGGCACGTTTGGCAGCCAATATTTTTTCTTTAATTCCACCAACAGGTAATACTTTTCCACGTAAGGTAATCTCACCAGTCATTGCAATATTTTTCTTCACTTTTTTCTGAGTTAAAAGAGAAACCATTGAGGTAAGCATTGCAATTCCGGCACTTGGTCCGTCTTTTGGTGTTGCTCCTTCTGGAACGTGAAGATGAATATTGTATTTTCCTAACATTTCTGAATTAAATCCTAATAATTCTGCATTGGCTTTAATATATTCTAAAGCAATTGTTGCAGATTCTTTCATTACAGTACCTAAAT
Source organism: Flavobacterium sp. (assembly GCA_043748275.1). Classification (GTDB taxonomy): domain Bacteria; phylum Bacteroidota; class Bacteroidia; order Flavobacteriales; family Flavobacteriaceae; genus Flavobacterium. The sequence continues at coordinate 16,483 of JAYTNO010000251.1, forward strand.
TTCCAGTTATAGTTAGACTACCTTTTCCTGGAGAAATAAGCGATTCTATAAACAAAATATCACCACCAACTGCTGTCCAAGCCAAACCTGTAACCACTCCAGCTACATCATTGCTTTCAGATTTATCGCGTTCTAGTCTTGGAACTCCGAGAACCTTAATAATATCTTCGTCTGTTATTTTTTTATTATATTCTTCTTCCATTGCAACCGATTTGGCTGCATTTCTTATCACTTGAGCAATTTTGGTTTCTAAACCACGAACACCAGATTCACGTGTATAACCCTCAACAATTTTTTCTAATTGTTTCTTGCCAATTGTAAGTTCTTTAGAAGTTAATCCGTGTTCTTTTAATTGTT
>JAYTNO010000252.1:0-2545 GCA_043748275.1 Flavobacterium sp.
TTTTTTATTGAATTTTATTATATTTACATTTTTAAATTAATTTTTATGAAAATTAACGATTTATCACGATACAGCAATGCCGAAAAAATAATTTTGGCAGAACAACTTTGGGATAGTATTTCTAAAAATGAAATTGAAATTTCAACCGAAATAAAACAAGAATTAGAATTTAGAATACAAAAACTTGAAGAAGGAAAATCAGAACTTTATACTTGGGAAGAAGTAAAAAATCATTTGAAAAAAATTAGAAATGCATAATTTGCATTTTACAGATGATTTTTTATATGATGTTGAAGATATTGTAACTTGGTATGATAATATAAGAAAAGGATTGTCTTTTGATTTTGAACTTTGTTTGGAAGTAGGAATTGCCGAAATTATAAAGCATCCAGAATCTTTTCAGAAAAGATATAAAACGGTAAAAGTTAGATTTATTAACCGTTTTCCTTATGGAATACATTACATTATTAAAGAAAACGACATTTATATACTAGGTATTTTTCACACTTCTCGTGCTCCCAAAAACTGGGCACAAAGAAAATAATTACTATTTATTTAAAAAGGCAATATCACTACAGCCATTTGCCATTTTGATGAAAAAGTGATGAAAACCGTTGAGAATGGAAAAACGGTTTTACTTAATAAGTGAGTAGAGAAACGATGCAAATTGTTGCGAAAGAAATAGGATAGAGAAAGAAAAAAAATATTTTAATTGTTATCTTCATTTTCAAATTCGAATAATGCTGTTAAAGGTAAATCAAGTATTCTTGCCAATAAATTAGCATTAGCAATTGTAGTATTTATCAAACCTCTTTCTATTCTACTAATTTGAGAAATTTGAATATCAGCTTCATACGCCAATTGTGCTTGCGAAATTCCTTTATCTTTCCGAAGCTCTTTTAATCTTTTACCGAAGCAAATAAGAAACAATTTATCTTTTTCTTTTACCACATACAAATTTGTGTGTAACCGAAAAAATAATTTAGGCACAAATGCCTATTATTGAATTATTTACTATATTTGAGAGAATATTAGTAACATTTAAACAAAACATCATGAAAAAATTATTTCTCGCACTGCTCTTGTTTACATTAACAATGCATTCGCAAACAACAGTAAATTATTTACCAATTAATGACGTTGGTGCAAATACTATTAGAAATCCAGAAAGAGGTATGTATATACAAATTTCAACAAAACCCAGCCCAGCACCATTACCATTTTATTACACTTTGAGTGCTCAGTACCCAAATGGGATAACTCTTCCTGATCATGTTTCATTAATAAGAAGAATAATTAGACTTGATGATTTTAGAAATGTACAAGATTTAACTCCCGAATTCTTAGCTAATATTCAAAGTGATTTAACTTTTTTAAGAACTAATAATTTGAAATGTGTTTTACTTTTTTGTTATTCAGATACTAATACATATCCAAATCCACCCGGACCTCCAAGTAATCCTATTTATGAACCCTCCACAATAGCTAATATTAAGCATCATATTGATCAAATAAATGATATAACTGCATTAGCAATTAATGAAGCTGTAATATCAAGTGTTGAAGCAGGATTTATAGGTATTTCGGGTGAATGGGCAACAACTTCAACTGGTTCAGTATTTGGGAATGGTACGCTATCACAATCTAATCTTGATGCGCGTAAAGAAATAGGAAATGAAATTATGACATTGTGTCCAAATCGTTTGGTTGCCTTTCGAACACCTCGTTTTCAGAGGTTAATGATGGGTCAAATACCATCTACAGTTATTACTCTTCCTGTTATTAATAATAGGATTGCTGCTTATAATGATTGTTTTTTAAGAAATGATACTGATGCTGGTACATATGCTCCTGGAGGAGCTGACCAAATTTTTCTAGAGGGTCAGAGTATAAACACATTTGATGGTGGAGAAACTTGTGAGCCAAGTACATTTTCTATTGGGAGCAATGCATTAATACAAATGAGACGATTTCATTTCAACTATTTAAATGCAACATTTAACGAAGCAGTAATTAGTAATTGGAATACTACATATTTACCTAAATCCTCTGTAAGTTATTTTGATGAAATTAGAAGAAGATTGGGTTATCGATTTGTATTATCAAGTTCTATAGTATCTGGAAATACAATTACAATTAATCTTCAAAATTTAGGTTATGCAAATGTTTTTAATCAAAGAAGAGCCTTTTTAGTTTTAAGAAACACATCAAATGTGGTGGTGGCAAGAGTAGAACTAACAAATTCAAATAGTGATGTTCGTTCTTGGAGTGTTGCTCCTATACCAACTGCAACAATACCGAGTCCTGTTACACCAACAATTACTCTAACTAAAAATTTAACTGGTTATGTTTGCGCTGGAAGTTATAGATTATCTCTCGAATTACCAGATAATGATGCAACACTTATTAATCCTAATTATTCTATAAGGCTACCAAATGCCGTTAATGGGCAAGATGTTTGGGAAGCTAATACAGGATTTAATAATTTATACCAAACCATAAATATTACAGCACCACCAATCCCAACTATTACAGGAAGTGTTTC
>JAYTNO010000253.1:0-6912 GCA_043748275.1 Flavobacterium sp.
GTTTTGTACCTACAATTCCACCATCGGCAAACTGACTCATTCCACGAGTATTAGTAATTTCGACCCATTCAATAGCATCAATATATATTCCGAGATACCAAGCATCAATTTCGTCAGGATGAATTCCTGCCAATAATGCAAAATTTCCGGTTATCATTAATCGTTGGATGTGATGAGCATAAGCATACACTAAGGATTGATTAATAGCATCTTGCATACAATTCATTTTGGTTTTACCTGTCCAAAACCAATCGGGTAATTTTTCTTGATTGTCAAAATAATTCATTGTTGCATATTCGGGCATTTTGCACCAATAAATACCACGCATATATTCGCGCCAACCTATAATTTGACGAACAAATCCTTCAAGTTGATTAAATTCTATTTCGGTTGGTCGTTTTTCCCATTCTTCAATAGCACGATCAATAACTTCTTGTGGTGATATCATTTTTAAATTCATAGAAAAAGAAACTCTAGAATGATACAAAGACCACTCATTTGGTGTCATTGCATCTTGATAACTGCCAAATAATGATAAACATTCTATAACAAAAAAATCTAATAATTGCAGGGATTGTTTTCTGTTTTTTGGCCAAACAAAATTTTTAGCATCAATATTTCCGATAGTTTTAATATCAGTTTTAATTATTTCTTCATAAATAGTTACTACATCATTATTAAAAACTAAAGGAGCTATAGGTTTATGATTTTTAGGTAATTTTTTTCGATTTTCGCCATCATAATTCCATTGACCAGTTAGTGGTTTATCGCCATCCATTAAAACGTTCTGTTTTTTTCTTAAAAAACGATAGAAACTTTCCATTAAAAATGTTTTTTTTCCTTCAAAGAAATTTTTGAGTTCGTTTCTAGTAGTAAAAAAATGTTCTGAATCAACAACAGTACTAGTAATTGATAATTTTTGACAAAGACTTTTTAAACTTTCATCGACTCTATATTCATCTGGAAATTGATATTCAAAATGAGTATAATTGTGCTCAGAAACTAAATGGAAAATATTTTTTTCAAAGGATTGTAGGTTATTTTTATCATTCAAATAAATATAAATTACTTGATGATTGTTTGCTTTTAATTCGTTTGCAAAATTTTGCATAGCTTTAAAAAAACCAACTACTTTTTGTATGTGATGGGTTGCATAATCAGTTTCGGTTCGAATTTCCATCAAAACATAAGTAATGGTATCATCTATGGTTTTGAACCAAGAATGATTGCTATTGAGTTGATCTCCGAGTATTAATCGTAATGTTTTAGACATTTTTTTTACTTATTTATTCTGCATTTATCACTACAATATTTCACTTCTTCCCAAACTTTTTCCCACTTTTTACGCCAAGAAAAAGGTTTATGGCAAACAATACATATTTTAGAAGGTAAATGTTGTTTTTTAACTCCTTTCATGGTATAAATTTATTTTTGTTCGTTTCCAGTTTACTTTAACTTTTGAACCTTCTGCTATAAATACAGCCTCGGGTTTTGTTTGATTCAAAACAGAAAATGAGTTGCCATACATAGCTTTAAAATCACAATTTATTGTGTAATTTATAACCTTATGGACTTTCCAACTTGGATGTTGCAATTGATATTCTTCTGTCTCGTTATCGTTTATTTTGGTATAACCGTAATAATGTTCGTAGATAAATTTTTCTAAACTTTCGCTTTTCATCACTTCGGTATTAATATCAGATTCTACATAAATACTGTTCCATTTTTTATTGAGAAGCCATTCAAATTTTATTTTTTGATTTTCATCATTTCTTCGCAATTTATGTTTTGTTGGTACTACAGTATAATGCTCTTTGTAGAGTTTATTTGCCATCCAAGCCACTATTTTATAAGGAATTGTTTCGTTGATAAAAACAACGCCTCGTTTGATTTGATTACCTTCTTTTCGGATAACATAAAAACGCAAATTTATTTCTTCAAAAGTTCCTAATACTGGAATTGGTATATTGAATAGTTTTGTATTTTTAAACATAAAACCAACCAAACTAACATAGGCTTTGCCTTTATATAAATCAAGAGAAACGCCTTTGGGTAAAAATGGAATTAAAATTTCGGGGTCAATTTCATAATTGGCCATTATAATATTTTCCCAATTTGCTTTTAAGAATACAGCCATTTTTAAATTTTATTTTTTTGTTTTGGATTTCGATTTGGGTTACTCACGTGTTTTTTTAAAATTCTTTTTCCTTCAACTTTTACCTCGTCTTTTTTTCTAAAACTCCAGACAATATCACTTGCATATTTTCGAGTTTCTTCGATATTAACAATTGGTTCAGGATAATCTTTACCAATTTCACAGTTATAAAATTGTTGCTCAATTGCGTTTAATTTCCAAGGTTCGTGAAGCAATGAAACTGGAATTTCTGCTAATTCTGGCAACCATTTTTTGATAAAAACGCCTTCAGAATCGTGCTCTTCTGAGTTTTTGATAGGATTATAAATCCTGATGGTATTGATTCCTGTTGTACCTGATTGCATTTGTAATTGCGGATAATGAATTCCAGGTTCGTAATCTAAAAACTGTCGTGCCAAAAAATGCAATTCTCGCCAATCTTGCCACAAATTGAATGTAAAAAAAGAAACTACCATTGCTCGCATTCTAAAATTGAGATAACCAGTTGCTACGACACATCGCATACAAGCATCAATAATTGGAATTCCTGTTTGGCCATCTTGCCACGCTTTTATAAATATTTCGTTTTTTGGTTTTTCTAAAACATCATAAGCTCGGTTAACATTCTCGAATTCCATTCGACATTCATCTTCAAACTTTTGTATAAAATGACAATGCCAATGCAATCGAGAGACAAAATTGAGTATTGCTCTTTTGTTTGTAGCTTGTTCGTAAAATTGATTGGAATATTGATATATCATTCGCATACTAATATTCCCATATGTCAAATAAGGTGATAGTCTGCTACATCCTTTTCGACTCAAACTTGGTTTAGAAATATGTTTACTATAATTTGTGTAGCGAACTTTTACAAAACTATCTAAATAGCGCCAAGCCCAATATTCGCCACCTTGTTGAAAGTTTTTGTTAGGTGTTGTAATAGCTATATCTAGCGATTTTCCTTTTAATTTATTATAAAAATCAATATCTAAATTTTGAATTTGAAAAGTATTTAAGTCAACTATTTTAGGATTATCTCTCATTATATTTTCCCAGCGTTTGTCCCAATCACTTCTTGATTTTAATTTTCGGATTACACCATGCATTTGTGATTGTTTCCAAATAATTTTATTTAAATCAAAAAAAGATTGCATAGTAAAGTCTCGATCAAAAGTGACTTTGTTGCCTATTTCTTGATGCGAAAAAATGGTTTTAACATCATATACTTTTATAATTTCTTCAAAAACACTTTTTACTTCATTGTGAAAAAAATAAATTTGAGTTGCAAGTGGACTTAATTTTGATTGCATTTCTTGTAACGATTCAAATATAAATCGCCAATGACGCACATCAGAATCATCATACTTCATTACTGAAGGCTCAAAAAAATAGATAAATAATGTTGGAATATTTTCTCGTTGTGCCATAAAAAGAGGTTCGTGATCTGTAAAACGCAAATCACGTTTGAACCAAACAATATTTATGGTTTTTTTATTCAATTTTGTAGTATTGAAGTTATTTCTTTATCAGGTTTGGCATAACTCAATCGGTCTAGTTTTTGTGTTTTATGATAACTATCAAGACCTGAACACGTGATTGTATTGGATTTTTCTAAATCTATAAATCCGTCTTCTAGAATACAATTATTAGGTAGATGTACTTGAACGATTTCGCCAATAATCATTACAGTATTGTTGATAGCAATATCTATTTTTTCTTTAAATTCAATTCCTAATTGGATATTGCTTTCGGTAACAAATGGAGCAAGAAAATTATTTTTATACTCTGAATTTAAACCTGTTATATCAAATTCAGAGACATCATTATCATATCTTGCAGAAGTTTGGTGTGCTTGTCTATAAATAGATTCATTGATATGATTGATTGTATAAAAACCAGTTTCTAAAATATTTTTTAAAGTATCACGTTCTGGCGGACTAGGTCTAAAAATTAATGCAATTAATGGCGGGTTGGCACCAAGATGAAAAACAGAACTAAAAATGGCCAAATTTGTATTTCCAGATGCATCTGAAGTACCTATTAATGACACACTTTTAAAACCACCTAAACTATTAATAAAATGCACACGAAATTGCTTTTCCATAGCCATTATATCTTTTAGAAGGAACTGTTTTTGCATTACTTATTCAATTTTTTAGTGTTATTGTTTTTTGTTCTTTTTGAAAATTAAGAGTAAACAGAATCTTTTTTATTGAGATAAATCCACTTTTTTTCGCTGTTTAATTTAAAAGCACCAACATGTTCTTTATTCCACTCATCAGGTCCAATTAATGACAAAAAATGAATTCCATCAAGACCAGCATACAAGTGATAAATCTCACCTATAACGGGTTCAAAAGAGAATTTTGAATTATATACCAATTCGTTCCATTCGAATTCTTCCATTAATTTTTGGTATTCTATTTTAAGTTCATTGAACTTGTTTTCAAATTGTTTATTTACATTCGTAATGCCTCTACTTTTCCAAGAGACGATATCATCGATTTTTATTATAGGTGCTCCAACACTTGTTGAATATGGTAATAAGCTTGCGTTGTATCCTTTTTCTTTAGAGAAAACTACGTTGTCTGGTTTGTCTTTTTCCATTATAATTGTCATTAATCTTATGTTATTATATTGTCAACACTTTTTTTACTAGCGTTTTGATATTTTATTATTTGAAATTGCTCTCTGCATCTTGCATTTAAAACGATCTATCCCAGAAACTCTTTTTGCAGTATGTTTGGTATTGCAGTTTTCTACACGTTTGCGCCATAGTTTGTAACTACTAAATTTCAATTCTTTTTTCATTAAAGCTTTTACATCAGCTTCTTTTAATCCAAACTGAAATTCAATTGCATCAAACGGTGTTCTATCTTCCCAAGCCATTTCAATAATTCTATCGATAGTAACCTCATTTACTATTTTATTTTCTACTGGTGGAATAGGTGATTTCAAATTGTATTATATTTTTGTTTAACTTAATTCTATAAATATTAAACAAAAGTAATAATTAATAATGAATTAGACTATAAAAAAGTATAAAAATGCAAATCGATTTTCATTAAAACTTAGAAAAAAAAACACTTATTTTGTTCTTTCAATAAAAACAATTTATGCAATCTATTTCAGCCAATAATTATTCTATTCATTTCGGAGATAAAGGTTATCAAACTTTAAATTCGTTATTAGAAAAAGAAAACTATTCCTATATTTTCATAATCGTTGATACACACTCAAATGAGTATTGTTTACCTCGTTTTTTGCCAGAATTAGCTACCGAAATTCCAATTGAAATAATAGAATTTGAATCGGGTGAGAGTTCAAAAAATATTGAAACTTGTGTACAAATTTGGAATGTTCTTACAGAACTAGGTGCAGATAGAAAAAGCCTTATTATTAATCTTGGAGGTGGTGTAGTTACAGATTTGGGCGGTTTTGTTGCTTCAACCTTTAAAAGAGGTATAGATTTTATTAATATTCCAACTACTCTTTTGGCAATGGTTGATGCATCTATTGGAGGGAAAAACGGAGTTGATTTGGGTACTTTAAAAAATCAAATAGGCGTCATAAATAATCCTAAAATAGTATTGATTGATCCCGTTTTTCTAGAAACATTACCTCAAAACCAAATGCGTTCTGGGCTTGCAGAAATGCTCAAGCACGGTTTGATTTATGACAAAAACTATTGGGAACATTTTCTAGATTTGACTGCATTGGATTTTGCAGATTTTGATTCCTTAATATACAGATCTATAGAAATTAAAAACGAAATTGTTAAACAAGATCCTACAGAAAACGGAATTCGTAAAGCATTAAATTTCGGACATACTTTAGGTCACGCCATTGAAAGTTATTTTCTAGAAAATGAAAACAAGAAATTCTTACTACACGGAGAAGCAATTGCTGTAGGAATGATTTTGGAAAGTTATCTTTCTATGAAAAAAAATCTAATCCCTGAAGCAGACTACTTGCAAATAAAAAAATCAATCAATGCCGTTTTTGACACTATAGTTTTTGAAGAATCAGACATCAATCCTATTTTGGAATTACTCATTCACGACAAAAAAAATGAGTATGGAACAATTCAATTTGCATTACTTGATGGCATCGGAAAAATCAAAATTAATCAAACTGCTGAAAAAGAATTAATTATTCATGCTTTTAACGATTATAAATCTTAAAATAAATTAATAATAACTTTACATTTCATTTATATTATTTTTTACATTTGTCAGGATGAATAAAAACAAAAATATTTTCAATTTCAATTACTGCAACACTAAATGTGGTGGTTCTTTTTTGCGATTACTGAAAAGCAATTTTGCATTGAAAAGTATTTTGAATTTTGACGCACCCGATTATACAAATACCTATAACGAGAAACTACTTATTATTTTTGCTAATATTCGAGTTTGAACTTTAGTTTAATTTTTTTTCCATTTTAAACTAAAAAATCAAAACCAATAGAATGAATACAAAATATTTCGATTTAATAAATCAAACCTATTATTTCCCTCAAGAAGAATTTACTTTAAACAAAGACAATGCTTTACAATTTCACAATATCGATTTGATGAAATTAGTAGAGCAATACGGTACACCGTTAAAGTTTACCTACTTACCTCAAATTTCTAATAACATCAACAGAGCCAAAAATTGGTTCCGTAAAGCGATGGAAAAAAATAAATATGAAGGGAAATATTATTATTGTTATTGCACCAAAAGCTCACATTTTGAATACATTATGAATGAAGCTTTCAAAAACAATATTCATA
>JAYTNO010000254.1:0-34663 GCA_043748275.1 Flavobacterium sp.
ACCGCCAAAACCAAATGCTGTTGAAATATACAATCAAATTCAAAAATTAAATTTTTTGGGCTCGGTTTTATATATTGCCGCACATCCAGATGACGAAAATACACGATTGATTTCGTATTTGTCTAATGAAAAAAAAGCACGAACAGGATACTTATCCTTAACTCGTGGTGATGGTGGACAAAATCTTATTGGCACAGAATTGCGTGAATTACTTGGCGTTATTCGTACTCAAGAACTTATAGAAGCCAGAAAAATAGATGGCGGAGAACAGTTTTTTTCTCGTGCTAATGATTTTGGTTATTCAAAAAATCCTGAAGAAACTTTACAAATTTGGAATAAAGATGAAGTTTTGAGTGATGTGGTATATATCATTCGAAAATTTCAACCTGATGTCATTATTAATCGTTTTGATGCTCGTTCGCCTGGAACAACTCATGGTCATCATACCTCTTCTGCAATGCTGAGTTTAGAAGCTTTTGATAAAGTAAATAATGCCAATATTTATCCAAATCAATTAAATTTAGTTCAAACTTGGCAACCCAAACGTGTTTTTTTCAACACTTCGTGGTGGTTTTATGGAAGTAAAGAAAAGTTTGATGCTGCAGACAAATCAAATTTAATATCCTTTAATACTGGAGTTTATTTTCCTTCTTTAGGAAAATCAAATCAGGAAATAGCCGCTCTGAGCAGAAGTCGTCATCAATCACAAGGTTTTGGTAGCACTGGCACAAGAGGTGATGAAGACGAATATTTAGAATTTTTGAAAGGGGAACCGCAAATTGACAAATCGAATATTTTTGACGGAATTGATACTTCTTGGAATCGGGTTCAAGGCGGAAAACCCATTGGCGAATTGCTTGCTTTGATTCAAAAAAACTATGATTTCAAAAATCCTTCTGCCAGTATTCCTGATTTGGTAAAAGTGTACTCAATGATTCAATCTTTGAATGAAACACATTGGAAAACCATAAAAACCGAAGAAATAAAAAAAATAATTGCAGCTTGTGCAGGTTTGTATTTGGAAGCAGTTTGCGATAGTCAAGAAGTTATAGCAGGTAGTTTACTCAATATAAAATTAGAAGCTATTAATAGAAGTGCCATTCAAATGAACTGGAATGCTATTGAAACCAATCCAAAAAGATGGAGTGCTTTTGAACCTAAAAAATTATTGCAAAATAAAAATATTTCAGATACACTTCGAATCCTAATTCCTCAAAAACCAGAATTTACTTCGCCATATTGGCTTAAAGAAAAAGGAACTGTGGGTATGTATCGTGTAGATGATCAAAAAAATATTGGTATTCCAGATGTAATTCGGGAGGTGCAAGTCACTTTTATGATTATTATAGATGGTGTAACAATTCCGTTTGAACGAAAAGTAATTTATAAATATAACGATGATGTAAAAGGAGAAGTTTATCAGCCTTTAGATATAGTTCCGTATGTAACTTCTTCTTTTACTGAAAAGGTTTATGTTTTTAATTCTGATAAATCAAAAACAATTTCTTTAAAAATAAAAGCAGGAAGAGATAACATTCAAGGAAAAGCCAAACTAGTAATTCCTGTAAACTGGAAAGTATCTCCATTGGAAAATGATTATAAAATTGATAAAAAAGGGCAAGAACAACTAGTCACTTTTACAGTAACTCCATCAAAAGAAGCAAGCGAAATTACTTTAAAAAGTAGTTTGAGTATTGGCGTAATGAATGAAAATTTTGATAAAGATAAAATTGATATCAATTACAATCATATTTATAAACAAACTATTATAAAACCTGCTGAAACCAAAGCTATCCGATTAAACATCAAAACTGGAAACGAAAAAATAGCCTACATTATGGGCGCTGGAGATGAAGTTCCAAAGAGTTTGCATCAAATGGGCTATGAAGTTACTATAATAAAAGCTGATGAAATTACCAAAGAAAAACTATTGAATTTTGATGTTGTAATGACAGGAATTAGAGCCTACAATACCATTCAAACATTGGCATTCAAGCAGCAAATTCTTTTTGATTTTGTCAAAGAAGGCAAAACAATGATCGTACAATACAATACTCTTGATGATTTTGTTACCAAAGAAATTGCTCCATTTTCATTAAAAATATCTCGTGATAGAGTTACGGATGAAAATGCAACTGTAACTTTTCTTGAACCAAATAATCCATTATTAAATTATCCAAATAAAATTACTACCAAAGATTTTGAAGGTTGGAAACAAGAGCAAGGATTGTATTACCCGAGTGAATGGGACAAAGCCTTTACTCCTATTTTTTCTTCAAATGACAAAGGAGAAACTCCCAAAAAAGGAGCTTTACTAATTGCTAAATACGGAAATGGACATTATATTTATTCGGGCTTAAGTTTTTTTAGAGAATTGCCAGAAGGAGTTTCTGGAGCTTATAGATTAATGGCAAATATGATTTCGGTAAAATAAATACAATTATGAATACAACAAAAATAGCAACTTGGAAAAAAAGCTACACTTGGGTTTTGGTAGCCAATGCAATTTATATTCTTATTTTTTGTTTAATAATGATACTCTTTTCTTAGATGCAACAACTCGATTGGATTATACTTTCTGCAACCTTACTTTTTATTGTTTTTTATGGAGTTTTGAAAACCAAAGGCAGTAAAAACGTAGAAGATTATATTTTAGGAAATAACGAAACACCTTGGTATGTTGTAGGACTTTCGGTAATGGCAACCCAAGCAAGTGCTATTACATTTCTGTCAACACCAGGTCAAGCCTATCACGACGGAATGGGTTTTGTTCAATTCTATTTTGGATTACCAATTGCTATGGTGGTTATATGTGTCACATTTATTCCAATATATCATCGTCTTAAAGTATATACCGCTTATGAATATTTGGAGAAACGTTTTGATTTAAAAACACGATCTCTTGCGGCCATCCTTTTTTTAGTTCAAAGAGGTTTAGGAACTGGCTTAACCATTTATGCACCAGCTATCATATTATCAGCATTATTGGGTTGGAATCTTACATTAATGAATATTGTTATTGGTGTTTTGGTAATAATATACACCTTTGCTGGTGGAACGAAAGCCGTAAATGTCACCCAAAAACAACAAATGTTTGTGATAATGTCTGGGATGTTTATTACTTTTTTTCTGATTTTACATTTGTTACCAAACGATATGACTTTCAGTAATGCTATGCATATTGCTGGTGCCAATCATAAAATGGATATTGTAGATTTCTCTTTTGATCCCGAAACAAGATACACTTTTTGGAGCGGAATCACTGGTGGTTTTTTCTTAGCTTTATCTTATTTTGGAACAGATCAATCTCAAGTAGGACGCTATTTATCTGGAAAATCTGTCAAAGAAAGCCAAATGGGTTTGATAATGAATGGTTTCCTAAAAGTACCAATGCAATTTTTTATTCTATTGATAGGTGTAATGGTTTTTGTTTTTTTTCAATTCAATCCTGTACCCTTAAATTTTAATCCTAATAATAAAATTATAGTCGAAAACTCAAAATATAAAAAAGAATACAACGAACTAGAATCTAAATTGAGTAAACTTTCTGAAGAAAAAAAAGAAATTAACTTGATTTATATTGATCATTTAAATCAAAATTATGACAACCCCATTTTAAGAAAAGAGTTAGTAGCCATTTCTAGTAAAGAAAACGATTTGCGTGATCAGGCAAGAGAAATAATTACACAAGCAGATCCAAAATCTGAAACCAATGATAAGGATTATGTATTTATTCACTTTATCCTTCATTATTTACCAAAAGGATTAATTGGTTTGTTGCTGGCAGTTATTCTTTCTGCAGCAATGTCATCTACAGCTTCTGGATTAAATGCTTTAGCATCTACAACTGCTATAGACATTTATAAACGTAATGTAAAAGGCATAAAATCTGAAAAACATTATGTAGATGCAACCAAGTTTTTTACAATTCTTTGGGGAATTATTGCAATCCTTTTTGCTTGTGTGGGTACTTTATTTGAAAATTTAATTCAACTTGTTAATATCATTGGTTCTATTTTCTACGGAACAGTTTTAGGCATTTTCTTAGTTGGTTTTTATATCAAATTTGTAAAAGCAAAAGCAATATTTTGGGGTGCAGTTATTAGCCAATTACTAATATTTTACATCTATTATCTTGATGTTGTAAGTTTCTTATGGTTGAATTTTATCGGGGCAATGCTTACTTTATTTCTATCAATCTCAATTCAAATGATTGTAGGAAATGAAGAATCTATTGAATAAAAAAAATCCCATCTATAAATTTTAGATGGGATTTTTTGATATAAAATAAAAGTATTATTTTTTACTCCATTCTGCAATACTGTCATTATTCATCTTCACATAATCATTGTTTTTTGCAGCAGTTGCTCCAGTCAATGATAATTTAGCAGATTCAATTGCCCCTTTTTTATCACCTAATTTGGCCTGTATTAATGATTTTTGTCTGTAATACCAAAAAGGTTTTTCTTTATTCAGATCTATTGCTTTATTGATATATTCTAATGCCTTATTCAAATCTCCATTTGATTGATAGAAAAATTGAGCTGATGAAAAATAATCGCCAGAAGTTGGTCCAGCCAAAGCTTTATCAATACTAGCCATAGCAGTTTTCTGAGTAGGAACTTCAAATTTTACTGGTACCAAAGTTTTTTCCCAAGAAATTTCTAAATGAGCATAATTATTATCAAGATTATTAATAGCCAATGTAAAACTTTCTACAGTTCTAGATAAAGTTTCAGGTTTTGCTGAAGTTTTCAAAGCAACTTTTGTTTCATCCCATTCTTCTGGAGTTCCCCAATTATCTGTATCTGAATAAAATATTACATCCCAAGAATCAGCTTTTGGAGTTGTATACAAAGCATATTTTCCTTTTTTTAATGTTTTACCATCAATAATTACATCATCACTAAACGAAATTGTTGTGTTAGAATTTGCTCCTGTTCTCCAAAGTTTTCCAAACGGAACCAAATCTCCAAAAATTGTTCTTCCTTTCATACTTGGTCTAGAATAGTCAATTGACACATCTGTAAGACCAACTACTTGATTTACTGTTGCTTTCGGACTTGGCTGTGGTGTTTTTACTTGTGCTTCTATTGCATAATTTGCAATAAACATGACCATTACATAAATAAGTTTTCTCATAATTGTTTTTTTTGTTAGACTTCAAAATTACAAATTCAATTGCTTATATATGTTAATAATTCCTTAATTTGATTTTTATTTTGTTTAACACTATGTGATTTATGTTAAACAAATAGTATCTTTACCAAAAATTAAATAATGAAAATTTATACCAAACAAAGCAAACAAAACCTTCCAATTTCTTTAGAAGAAGCTTGGGAATTTTTATCAAACCCAAAAAATCTAAAAGTAATAACTCCAGAATATATGGGATTTAAAACACTTTCTGGTGATGATAGAGGAATGTTTCCCGGACAAATCATACAATATATAGTCACGCCTGTTATGGGAATTCCGATGAAATGGGTTACCGAAATAACACACGTTCAAGACAAAAAATATTTTGTAGACGAACAGCGATTTGGTCCTTATAGTTTATGGCATCATAAACATTTTCTAAAAGAAATTCCTGGTGGTGTAGAAATGGAAGATATTGTAGATTATAAAGTACCTATGGGAATTCTAGGTCAATTGGTTCACCCTTTTTTGGTTAAACCAAAACTAGATGAAATCTTTAATTACAGACATAAAAAATTAATTGAACTTTTTGGAGAATTTAAAAAATAAATTTATGAAAAATATCCTCTTAATTGGCGGTTCATATGGTATTGGTCTTGCTATTGCAAAAGAATTACAATACGAAAACAAAGTCTATATTGCTTCTCGTACCAATGAAAATATTGCAGATTTAAATGTAACTCACATTCCATTTGATGCAACTAAAGATACACTAGATATTACAAAATTACCTGAAAAAATTGATGGCTTGGTTTATTGTCCAGGAAGCATAAATTTGAGACCATTTAAAGGAATAAAACCTGAAAGTTTTGAAAGCGATTTACAAATAAATTTTATAAGTTTGGTGAAAGTTATTCAAACAGTTTTGTCCAATTTGACTGCCTCAAATCAATCAAGTATTGTATTGTTTAGTAGTGTTGCGGCAAGTATGGGAATGCCATTTCACACTAGTGTTGCAGCTGCAAAAGGTGCAATTGAAGGATTTGCAAAAGCTTTGGCAGCAGAATATGCTCCAAAAATTAGAGTGAATGTTATTGCGCCATCATTAACAGATACACCATTGGCTGATAAATTTTTGAACAACGAAACCAAAAGAGAAAAATCGGCAGAAAGACATCCGTTAAAAAGATTTGGTACTTCTGAAGATATGGCACAAATGGCAAGTTTTTTATTGAGCGAAAAAAGCAGTTGGATTTCTGGACAAGTTTTTCATGTTGATGGTGGAATGTCAACACTTTTAGTAAATGGATAATTCTCTATAAATGAACATTTTCTGGTTTCGACGCGATTTAAGATTAGAGGACAATGTAGGTTTATTTCATGCTTTACAAAGTAATGAAGAAGTTCTACCTATTTTTATTTTTGATGATTCGATTCTTTCTCAATTGCCCAAAAATGATGCTCGAGTGACTTTTATTCATCAGCAATTAGAAAAAATTCAATTGCAATTGCAAACTGTCGGGAAATCTTTAGCCGTTTTTTATGCTAAACCATTAGATGTTTTCACCCAATTAATTGCAGAAAATAAAATCAATTCGGTTTATACCAATTCTGATTATGAACCTTATGCTAGAAAACGTGATTTAGAAATTTTTCAACTTTTTAAAAAAAATAACATCGAATTTAAATCTAGTAAAGACCAAGTTATTTTTGAAAAAAGTGAAGTTACCAAAGACGACGGAACTCCATATGTTGTATATACGCCTTACTCAAATAAATGGAAAGAAAAATTTAAAAATATAGCTTTAAAACATTATAATTCAGAAGATTATTTAGACATTATCACACTTCACTCCTATCCTTTTTTGAGTTTAAATGAAATTGGTTTTGAAGCTTCTACTATTAAAATTTCACCATTTGATGTTTCGAATGATTTAATTAATAATTATGAAGCAACTAGAAATTTTCCTGCATTAAATAAAACTTCCTACTTGGGAATTTATTTGCGTTTTGGAGCGGTTTCTATTCGAAAAATGGTTGCGAAAGCATTAGAAAGTAAAAACGAAACTTTTTTGAAAGAACTTATTTGGAGAGAATTTTTTATGCAAATTCTATGGCATTTTCCACATTCAATCAAATCAAGTTTCCGCCCAAAATACGATGCCATCAAATGGGAAAATAACGAAGAATTATTTCAAAAATGGTGTGAAGGAAAAACAGGTTATCCTTTTGTTGATGCAGGAATGCGAGAGTTAAACGCAACTGGTCATATGCACAATAGAGTTCGAATGATTGTCGCTAGTTTTTTATGCAAACATTTATTAATTGATTGGCGTTGGGGTGAAACCTATTTTGCTACGAAATTATTAGATTATGAGCAGTCTAGCAATGTCGGCAATTGGCAATGGGCAGCCGGAAGTGGCGTTGATGCAGCGCCTTATTTCAGAATTTTTAATCCATCAGAACAAATAAAAAAGTTTGACAAGGAATTAAAATACATCAAAAAATGGATTCCTGAATTAGAAACTTTACATTATCATCACCCAATTGTTGATCATAAAGAAGCTAGAGAACGTTGTTTGAGAGTGTACAAAGAAGCAGTGGGATAAAATTTTCATTAATAGTTTCTATGAGGTAATTCTACTGATTTGCTCAAAATTCAATTCATTAAAATGGCTAATTACTTTATTAGCAGTAGAATAATCTTGTAATTTTGAATTCACACTTTGATATCCAATACAATAAATATTTGCGGCATTTGCAGCCAAAATTCCGTTGGTGCTATCTTCAATAACAATACAATTTTCAACTGGAGTTTCAGATAATGCGGCTGCTTTTTGAAAAATTGCTGGATGTGGTTTTGATCTCGGAAAATCTTCACCTGAAACTTTATGAGTAAAATATTGATTCAAATCAAAACGATTAAAAATTTTATTAATCGTAACATTTGCCGATGATGAAGCCAAGATCAATTGCATTCCATTTGTATACAAATCCTGTATTAATATTTCAACTCCATCTAACAAAAATAAATCTTCTTTTGTATCAAAAGCATCATCAAAAAAGCTACGTTTTGTTTCGACCAAAGTAGCAACATCTTGTTCTAGATTGAAAATTGTTTTTAATCTTTCATAAATGTTTTTTGTAGAATTTCCGGTAAAGGAAGCATACATTTCTGGCGAAACTTCTATATTTAATTGCTTGAAATGTTGCTCATAAGCATAATGATGTATGGGTTCTGTGTCAACAATTACACCATCCATATCGAAAATTACAGTTTTTATCATTTTTTTTACTTTTTGTCATATCGACGAAGTAGAAATCTCATAATAGCAATAACAAATTTATATATGAAAACGTTTTGTGATTTCTCCTTCGTCGAAATGACAAGATTAGATTATTATTTCTCTTTTTTAATCAAATATCTAATTACCGTTTCTGCAGCATACAACCCAAAAAGTCCAGGCATATAACTATTGGTGCCGTAAAAAGATCGTTTATAATTGGTGCCATCTGTCATTTTCAAACTGCTTTCATCTTGAATTTCTGAAGAAAATACTACTTTCAATTTATCAATTTTGTGTTCTTTTAATCGTTTTCTGATCGTTTTGGCAAATACACAATTTATTGTATTGGTTATATCGGCAACTTTTACTTTTGAAGCTTCCATTTTTCCTCCAGCACCCATACTTGAGATTATTTTTACTCTTTTGCGTTTGGCGCCAATTATCAAATTCAATTTTGGAGTAACACTGTCAATGCAATCTAATACGTAATCGTATTTTTCGTCAACAATTTCAAAAGCACGTTCTGGAGAAAGAAATTCTTGCACTTTGGTTAAATTCAATTCTGGATTAATATCCATCAATCGATCACCAACAACATCAATTTTTGTCATACCAATAGTTGAATGCAATGCTGGTAATTGTCTGTTGATATTCGTTATATCAACTACATCACCATCTACAATTGTCAAATTTCCAACACCCGCACGAGCTAAAAATTCTGCTGCAAATGAGCCAACACCACCAACACCAACAATTAATACATTTGCTTTTTTGAGGTTTTCTAAACCTTCTTTTTTAAATAAGAGTGCTGCTCTTTCTTGCCACTTTGCCATATTTATATCTTGAGAAATGAATTTTATTTTTTCTCTTTTTATCTTATTTTTTAAAAACTATTTTAAAATTTTTCTCTATTTGCATTTGCAGAATTTCCAATGAAATATCTTTATATTTTGCTGCCAAATCATAAACTGCTTCCAGTGATTCATCAATTGTATCGGTTTCTAAAAAAAATCTATCATCAGGAACCGATTGAAAAACGCTTTTCAGTTCTGGATTGCGCAATAAATATTTTCCAAAGGAAAGATAAAATCCATTATCGAGCAATTGTTTTGCAATTTCTGCATTTTTCGAAAATCCATGAATAATTATTGGAACTGATATTTTTAATTTTTTTTTAATTGCAATTAATTCCTGAAAAGCGCCAACCAAATGTAAAATTAAGGGTTTTTGATGTTTTTCTGCCAATGCAATTTGTTTTTCAAAAACGGAAATCTGCAGAGACAACGGAATTTCAATCCTTTTATCCAAACCACATTCGCCAAGAGCTAAACAAGAATCTGAGGCCAATTTTTTATCAATTATTCGCAAATCATTTTCTAGTCTTTGCTCGTCAATATACCAAGGATGAATTCCGATAGAATAATTCGGAATAGTTGAATCAAACTCCCACGGATATTGATTAACCAGTTCAAAAATAGCATTGCTTTTTGTATATTTATGAGTATGTAAATTGAAAAACTGCATTACTCATGAAATTTTTTCACACCTGCCAAAATAGCTATTTTCAAATCGTTTTCTAAAGGAACAATTGGACAAGAATACTTGTGATTATAGGCGCAATAAGGATTGTATGCTTTATTGAAATCAATAATCATAGTTTCACCAGTTGGAATTTTCATATCAATATATCTTCCGCCAATATAACTTTCTTTACCACAAGTTTCATCAGAAAATGGCAAAAACAAATAGTCGGCATATCCCTCTTTTTTAATCAAATCAATATTTTGATATAGATTTAATTTGAACTCATCAGCATCAATTGTAAAGACCAATTCACCATATTTTATATATTCTGGAGTTCTTGTAGTAGATGTTTTCATTTTGAAAACCTTTTCGTTTTCGGTACGTTTAAATTTAGCTTCAACTATAAATCTTGAATTTATAGAATAAAAATCCAAACCTTTAAAAGTTTTTAAATCTTCTGGCGTTAACGGACTTTCTTCGGCATTACTATATTCTTTATTCAAATTATTTTGAAATTCTTGAGAAGTTTCAACCTTTTTTTCTTGCGAAAAACATGTAATAAAACTTAAAATAAGACCTACAAAAAGGATTTTTTTCATCTTTTTATTTTTTACAAAAATAGTTTAAAAAGATGTAGGTTTTCAAACACGTAAGACACAAAGTTTTTTAACTTTGTTCCATTCAAAAAATACTATGCTTAAATCTGGTTTTCAAAAATATATCAACAATTTTAGTGGATTTTCTAGAGAAATTTGGATTCTTACTTTCATCACATTTATCAATCGTGCCGGTACGATGGTTTTGCCTTTTTTATCAAAATATCTTAAAGAAAATTTAGGTTTTTCTTACAGTCAAGTAGGTTGGATAATGGTTTGTTTTGGTGTAGGCTCAATGCTTGGTTCATGGCTTGGCGGAAAACTTTCAGATAAGATTGGTTTTTATAAAATAATGATTTTTAGTTTATTGACAAGCGGATTTATGTTTTTTGGGTTACAATACATTAACAGTTTTGCTGGCTTATGTATCGGAATGTTTTCGATAATGGTCGTTTCAGATATGTTTCGTCCTGCCATGTTTGTGTCACTTGGAGCATATGCAAAACCAGAAAATAGAACTCGTGCTTTAACATTAGTTCGACTTGCCATCAATCTTGGTTTTGCTGCCGGACCAGCTTTTGGCGGTTTAATCATTATGGGAATGGGTTACAGAGGTTTGTTTTGGGTTGATGGTGCTACTTGTATTATTGCTATTTTGATTTTTTGGGTAATGGTAAAAGAAAAGAAAAAATCATCATTTACAGACAAAAAACATCCTGGAGAAATTCTTACTCATTCTGTTTTTAAAGACACTATTTTCTGGACATTTATGTTTGTTTGTCTTATAACTGGAATATTATTTTTTCAATTATTTACTACTATTCCTTTGTACCATAAAGAACAATTTAATCTAACCGAGTTTCAAACTGGTTTGTTATTAACTTTTAATGGAATTATGGTTTTTTTCCTCGAAATGCCTATCGTTAGTTATGTAGAGCGCAAAAAATTGAACAAAGTCAAAATTGTATCCTATGGATGTTTGGCAATGGCTATTAGTATGTTTTTACTACTGGTAAATACTTGGGCAGGAATTTTTATTATAATGATGCTTTTTATGACATTTGGAGAAATGTTTGCTTTTCCGTTTGCCAATTCATTTGCTATAAGTCGTGCACCAAAAGGACAAGAAGGTAGATATATGGCAATTTTTACTATGAGTTACAGTCTTGCACATATTTTGAGTGCCAAAACTGGAATGGAAATTATAAGCCGTTTTGGGTATCAAGCCAATTGGTTTTTTATGGGAATGCTAGGAATTATTGGTGTTTTGACTTGTGTTTATTTAATAAGAAAAATGAAAACTCAAGCTTAATAATCTTTATAAAGTTCTTTTAATTTCTAAAACTGATAAATTTGTTTCAACCAATTGAGAAATTATTTGTTTTCTCAAAACTTCAATATTATTATTTTCAAAATATTTTGCCCAAACCTCATTTTCAAATAAATTTCTAATGGTTTTTATTGTTTTCATGGTTTCTGAAGCTGTTCGTAACATTGCTTTTTCAGGAGCAATTTTACTGTTTTTATGAAAATAATGTACCGTTTTTGCTTCAAAATCAATTTCAATAAAATACAATTTTTCTATATCGTTATCATTATGAAACGAAGTCCAATTGGCATAACCCAATCTGGTTCTATTTGTTGAATGCACATTATTACTTTCTAATCGCCATTTGCAATTGGCTGCTCTTCCCCAATGATTGGAGAGTCTATAAACACCCATTTCTGAAAAATAGTAACTACTACCTGATTTACTTTTATAATTCGGATTTAAATTCTGAATTACATCAAAAGAAACTTCTTGAAAAACACAAAAAGTATGTTGGTGAAAGTTGGTTCTATTATATGTTTTAGCTGTCATTAATAAATTTTGTAAATAATACAATCTCAAATTCTTTCGAAAATGATTAGATTTGTACATTAAAAACAAAAGTAAGATGTCTAAAGGAATATATACAGGAATTATCGAAAAAGATGAAAATGGCAACTATTTTTGTGGTGAGTTTCTTCTTGATTACCAAATGGTATCAAAAGGATTTTTGTTGGGAGATAAAATCACAATCAAAACTGTTATTGTCAACCCAAGTGATAAATCCTATGCAACTTATCCAAAAAAATCAAGGAATTTTGCCATTTTCAATAATAAGCCAGAATAATCAAATTTATTTTTAACTAAAAATAAAAATAATATGAATGCACGAAAAAAAAGAATACTATTAGCTGTTTTGTTACTCCTTTCTATTGCAAATTTCAACCGAATTGTAGGAACTGAAACCATTAGAACAGTAGAATTTTTATCAGTTTTTGCTATTGGAGCATTAAGTGCCTTATTGCTAAGAGAAATAATAAGTATGATAAAAAACAGATAAAATATATGAAAAATATTCAAATTACAATTTTGTTTCTAATTGGTTTTGCACTCACAATTTCAGGAATTTATCTAAAATATGATGGTTGGCAAGATTTTAAATTTTTCGTGATTATTGGAATGACTTTTAATACGGTTGCCCTTTTTTTACTTATTTCAAAAATGCTCAAGGGTAAAAAAACAGATTCGTTTTTAGATTCGTAACCACATGAATATTAGACTTATTGCAATTGGCAAAACCGATAATAAAAGTTTACAATCTTTGATAGATGAATATCAGAAAAGGTTGTCTTTTTACATCAAATTTGATTTGGAAATAATTCCGGATATCAAAAATGTAAAAAACTTATCTGAAAGCCAGCAAAAAGAAAAAGAAAGCGAATTGATTTTGGCCAAAATAACATCAACTGATCATTTGATTTTACTCGACGAAAACGGGAAAACTTTTTCGAGCATAGATTTTGCTAATGAATTGCAAAAAAAAATGAATGCAGGAATAAAAACTTTAGTATTTTTAATTGGTGGTCCGTATGGTTTTTCAGAAAATGTTTATGCTAAGGCAAATGGCAAAATTTCGTTATCTTTAATGACATTTTCACATCAAATGGTTCGTTTGTTTTTTATAGAACAAGTATATCGCGGTTTTACAATTTTAAAAAACGAACCTTACCATCATCAATAAATAAAGTAAATTACTTTACTAGAAATGAAAAAAATTAAGTTCATCATTCTTTTTTTTATCTTTCTATTTACATCCAAATCTATTTCTCAAACAGATTGTGTAGATGCCATCATTATTTGTGGTGATGCCAATTTATCTGGATTGGTTACAGAAGGTAATGGCACACAAGAAATATCCTCTTTTAATGCTTGTGCTAGTGGCGAAAACAATAGTATTTGGCTTAAAATTAAATTCAAAACTGGTGGTACATTTGGATTTTTAATTACTCCCGAAACAAGTGATTTGGTTATTGATTTTGATTTTTGGATTTTTGGTCCTACAGCAAGTTGTTCAAATTTAGGAACTGCCATTCGATGTTCTACAACAAACCCGCTTCAAGCCAGTCAATTAGACAATTTAACTGGAATGAACGAAACCGAAACTGATGTAAGTGAAGGTCCAGGACCAGATGGAAATAGTTTTATACATTGGATGAATGTGTTGCCAAACCAAGTGTATTATATTGCCGTAGATCGTCCAAGAGGATTTGGAAATTTCTCAATTGCTTGGACTGGAACAGCTACTTTTTATACTCCTCCAGTTGCCGAACAACCAAATGATTTAGTCAATTGTGATAATACAACAAATCCTAGTACTGCTTTTTTTGATTTAACAGCAAATTCTTCAATAGCAATTGGAAATCAAACCAATCTATATGCGTCTTATTTTACCAATTATTCGGATGCTTTTACGAATATATTACCCATTCAAAGTCCAAATTATTTTCAAAATACTTCAAATCCTCAAAAAATATTTATCAGAATTACAAATACCATAACGGGTTGTTTTGATGTTACTGATTTTAATTTAAATGTTGCTAGAGAAGATTATCCAATTACAGATTTTACTTATACAACTCCTGTTTGTATTGAAGGAGAAAATCCAACACCTATTTTGTCAAATAATTTTACAAATGTTGGTCATTTTTCGGCTACACCAGAAGGATTAAGCATCAACTCTAAAACAGGTTTTGTAGATTTATTATATAGTAAAACTGGAAATTATACAATAAAATATTCCATTACAAATGATGATACAAATTGTTATTTTCCACAAGAATCAACCTATCATTTAGAAATTAATGATTGTATGATTCAAAAAGGAATTTCTCCAAACAATGATAAAAAGAATGATTTTTTTAATCTTGAAAAATTTGATGTCAAAGAATTGAAAATTTTCAATCGATATGGAGTTGCTGTTTATACCAAAACCAATTATTCAAATCAATGGTATGGTCAATCAGATAAAGGAAAAGAATTACCAGATGGAACCTATTATTTTATCATAAATTTAAAAAATGGTAGAGAAAAAACAGGTTGGATTTATATCAATAGAGAATATTAAGTCCTTTATTTAAACTAATTTACTCATTAGCTTTACAGTTTCTACAGCTTCTTTTACATCGTGAACTCTCAAAATAGTTGCTCCTTTTGTTAGGGCAAAAGTATTTAAAACTGTAGTTCCGTTTAAAGCTTCTTGCGGACTAATATCCAGTGTTTTATAGATAGTAGATTTTCTAGAAATACCCACTAATAAAGGTAATTCTAATGCTTGGAATAATTCTAATTTTTGAAGAATTTCAAAATTTTGATTGATGGTTTTTGCAAATCCAAATCCTGGATCAATTATAAAATCGCAAATTCCTAAACTTCTTGCTAAAGCTATTTTTTCTGAAAAATAAAAGATAATTTCTGAAATTACATCTTCATAATTGGATAATTGTTGCATTTTTTGAGGCGAACCTTTCATATGCATCATGATGTATGGAATTTTATATTTAGCAATTGTTGTTAACATTTTATCATCTAATGATCCCGCAGAAATATCATTTATCAATGCCGCGCCATTTTCAATTGCAATTCTTGCAACTTCACTTCTAAAAGTATCAATAGAAATAATAGTGGCCGGAAAATGTTTTAAAATTAGATCAACAATCGGTATTACTCTTTTTATTTCCTCTTCTTCAGATACAATTTCGGCATTGGGTTTACTAGAATAGCCTCCAATATCAATAAAAGTTGCTCCGTCAATTAGCATTTTTTCGGTTTGATTTAAGATACTTTTTTCATCAGAAAATTGACCTCCATCATAAAAAGAATTCGGAGTAATATTCAATATTCCCATTACTTTGGGTTGTGATAAATCAACTAGATTTCCAAGACAATTTATAGTCATTTCAACTAACTTTTTTTATGATTTTGATATTGATAAAACTTCTTTATTCCATTCCAAAAAAATATACTATTTTTGAAAAATTTTGAATACAAATATACATCAATAATGACCAATACTTCACAAGAATACGATAATGTAATTGCTATTTGCCGATCTCTTTTTATCAATAAAATGAAAGATTATGGAAGTGCTTGGCGCATTTTGAGATTGCCATCATTAACCGATCAAATTTTTATAAAAGCACAGAGAATCAGAAGCTTACAAGAAAATGAAGTTCGTAAAATTGATGAAGATGAAACCGGAGAGTTTATTGGAATTATCAATTATTCTATTATGGCTTTAATACAACTTGAGCTTGGTGTAGTTGATCAACCCGATTTAAATACTGCAAAAGCAACCGAATTGTATGATGCAAAAATCAAATTAACAAAAGAATTAATGGAAGCCAAAAATCACGATTATGGTGAAGCTTGGCGCGAAATGCGTGTGAGTTCATTGACTGACTTAATTCTTCAAAAATTATTACGTGTAAAACAAATTGAGGACAACAAAGGAAAAACAATTGTTTCAGAAGGAATTGATGCTAATTATCAAGATATGATAAATTATGCCGTTTTTGCATTAATTTTAATGAAAGAGAATCATTAACAATTAAAATCAATTGTTAACTTGTTTTTAATAAATCTTACTTTATATTTACGTTTTATATCGATATTTTAAAAAAATGAAAAACATTCTAGTTCAATTTTCCCGAATTTTTGTTGGGTTATTATTTATAATTTCTGGTTTAATAAAATTAAATGATCCCGTAGGATTTTCATATAAACTTGGTGAATATTTTGGAGAAACAGTGTTGAATTTCCCTTCATTAATTCCGTATTCATTAGTGTTTGCAGTATTAATTGTGGTTTTTGAAACAGTATTAGGATTTATGTTATTGATAGGATTTAAACCCAAATATACTGTTTGGAGTTTATTATTGATGATTGTATTTTTTACTTTTCTAACTTTTTATTCTGCTTATTTTAATAAAGTTACCGATTGTGGTTGTTTTGGAGATGCATTAAAGTTAACACCTTGGCAATCATTTACTAAAGATGTAGTTTTGTTATTTTTTATTTTGATTCTATTCTTTTTTAGAAAAAAAATCAAACCATTATTCAAAACCAATTTAAGATTATCTTTAGTTGTTTTGTGTCTTTTATTATGTGGTTATATGGGTTATTATGTTTTGAATCATTTGCCAATAAAAGATTTCAGAGCTTATAAAGTAGGTACAAACATTACAAAAGCTATGGAAATTCCAGATGGCGCACCAAAAAGTGTTGTTGAGATGGTTTTTATCTATAATGTTAACGGCGTAAATAAAGAATTTACAGAAAAAGATTTGATGAATCTTCCTGCTGGCGCGACTTTTGTAGATAGAAAAGACAAAATTATTAGTGAAGGATACAAACCACCAATTCACGATTTTAGTATCGAAAAAGATGGGGAAGATTTTACTCAACAAATACTTTCTAAACCAAAAGTAGTATTGATTGTAACTTATGATTTGACAAAATCTGATTCAGAAGGAATGAAAAAATTAGCAGAGTTAAACACAATCGCTACCAAAAAAGGATATTTTGTAGCAGGAATGACCGCTACTGTTGGTGATGATGTAGTAAAAGCAAAAGAAAAATATAAATTACCATTTGATTTTTATTTTTGCGACGGAACTACATTAAAAACAATTGAAAGAGCAAACCCAAGCATTATTGTATTAAAATATGGTACAATAAAACAAAAAGTGCATTATAACGATATTAACAAATTAAATTTGTAATTTTAGATTTCCCAGATGAGTACTAGTAAAAAAAGCAGAGAAAGAAATAGTAAATATTCAAAAAATATAGCAATGTGTTTTGTTGCCCTTTGTATTGGTTATTTTATACTTAATTATGTTGCAGCATTAGAAAAACCGCCTTTAGGGAATACTTTTCACATAGTATTAGGTTGTGTAATAATTGCCGTTTCAGGTTTATTTCTCATAACAAATATTAAGAAAAAATATTTTCCTAAAAAAAGAAAAAGAACTAAACATATATTTTTAGAAGATCAAAAAAAAGAATCTTAATCATTAAAGTTAAAAAATTATGAAAAAAATAATGGCAACAATAGTATTAGCAATTGCTTCTATATCTTGTTCACACGCTCAAAAAACCGAATTTTCGCAAGAAGCATTATCGCAAACTTTACTTTCGGTTTATGGAAAACAAATTCCTTTTCAGGATATTTTAAACATTCATAAAGGAGAAACACTCGTTATAGAAGTTTGGGCTTCATGGTGTGGTGATTGTGTAAAAGCAATGCCTAAAATGAAAGAATTACAGGCTAACAATCCAAATGTTTCTTACTTATTTATCTCTATGGATAAAACTGCAGATAAATGGTTAAAAGGGATTAAAAAACACGAATTAGTTGGTGATCATTATATGGCAAATGACGGAATGGCTGGTGTTTTTGGAAAAGCAGCAGATGTTGATTGGATTCCGAGATATATAATAATAGACAAAACAGGAAAAATAGTTTTGTATCGCGCTATAGAAACAGATTTTGATAAAATAAACTCGACTTTAAAAACACTTCAATAATGAGACAAAAAATTGTAGCCGGAAACTGGAAAATGAATAAAAATGCTGAGGAAACCGAAGATTTATTAAACGATTTAATTGATAAACTTCCGAATGATAAAGCTGTTGAAATTATTGTTGCACCAACTTTTATCAATCTAGTATCAGCTGTTGAGCATTTAGAATTTACCAATATTGAAGTTGCGGCTCAAAATATGCATCAAGCAGAAAGTGGTGCTTATACTGGTGAAATATCAGCAGATATGTTGAAAAGTATAGGAGTTAATACAGTAATTCTTGGACATTCTGAACGAAGAGCCATTTTTCATGAAACTGATGCTTTAATCTCTTATAAAGTTGATACTGCTTTAAAACATGATTTAAAAGTTATTTTTTGTTTTGGAGAAGAACTAAAAGATCGTCAAGACAAACAACATTTTAATGTGGTAGAAAACCAATTAAGAGACGGATTGTTTCAAATTGATAAATCTTCTTGGGCAAATATTGTTTTAGCTTATGAGCCAGTTTGGGCAATAGGTACAGGTGAAACTGCGAGTCCAGAACAAGCTCAAGAAATGCACGAATTTATTAGAGAAACTGTAAGAAAAGGATTTGGAAGCGATATTGCTGAAGATGTTTCTATTTTATATGGAGGAAGTGTAAAACCAGAAAATGCAAAAGAAATCTTCTCTAAACCAGATGTTGATGGCGGACTAATCGGTGGTGCTGCTCTTAAAGCATTAGATTTTGCTGCTATTGTTAATGCAATTTAAAATCCAAAAAACAATATAAAAAAAGGTTGTCTTTGCAGACAACCTTTTTTATTTATAAAACTATTTAATTAGTTTTTGATAATTTTTTTAGATACAGTTCCTTCGCTTGAAGTAATTTTCATCATATAAACTCCAGTTTCTAAATCTGAAATATTCATTTGAACTGCAGAAATTTTTTCAAAATTTGATTGTTTTACTAATCTACCATTAACATCTGTTAGAGAAATTGTTTGAATTGAAAAGTTATCTTTATTACTAATATTTAATACACTATTTGTAGGATTTGGAAAAACAGTGAATCTAGATGCTGCAAATGTTTCAGTTCCTAAATTTTCTTGAGTTAATAATAAATCATCCAAATACATTAAATCTTGGTCTGTACAATCATGATGTCTCATAACAATTCTAACTGTTTGCCCTGCATAAGTAGAAACATCAGCAGTAAAAGTATTTGCAGTAAGTGCTTCTCCAGCTGTTAAAGTATAATTAAAAACAGGAGTCAAAGCAGTTATTAAAGCAGCAGTATTAGCTGTTGGAGGAGCTAAATAAATAGATATTTGCTCAGCTGGATAATCTGAATCGTTTGAACCTAATTTAAAACTTAAAGTTGTAGTTCCAAAACTTGCTGGAATAATAATTTCTGGAGTAATAAGAAAATTATTTGGAGTAAGTGGTCCAGCTGGAGTAGCAGTTGCTGGATTCCAAGATCTTGAACCTGCAAAATTTCCAGTTAATCCCCAACCTAATGTTGTAGCATTTCCTGTATATAATCCCCAGTTGTTAGCATCCCCATCTCCATCAATAATTGACAAACCTGTTCCTGCAGTAAAATCATTTGAATAAATTGTAGTCTGTGCATTAGTAGTAAAAAAACTCCCTAATAAAAGACTCGCTAAAAGTAATTTTGTTTTCATTTTTAATATTTTATAGTTTCGGTAAAAGTAAGTATCTATTTTTCATTTTAAAAGAAAAATAAATAACAAATCACATTTTTTTTAAAAAATTAACTTTTTTACTCTTCTTTTTCCCATTTTCCTACTACAGATGTTGCTAAAGCATTTCCTAAAACATTAGTTGCACTACGGAACATATCACAAAAATGATCTATTGGTAATATCAATGCAATGCCTTCGATAGGAATTTTAAACATTCCGCAAGTTGCAGCCACAACTACTAAACTTGCTCTTGGCACACCTGCAATACCTTTGCTAGTGAGCATTAACACAAAAAGCATTGTAAATTGAGTGCCAATACTTAAATCTATTCCATAAGCTTGTGCAATAAAAATACTGGCAAATGTCATATACATCATACTGCCATCCAAATTAAATGAATAGCCTAACGGAAGCATAAAGGAGACTATTTTATCTTTGATTCCAAATCGTTCTAGTTCCTCTGTTAGTTTCGGAAATACAGCTTCACTACTTGTGGTACCAAATGCTATTACTAAAGGACTAACAATATGTTTTAATAATGTCATTAATCTTTTACCCAAAAACAAATATCCAATAAATAATAATATTACCCATAAAGATGAAATTCCGACTAAAAATGAACCGAAATATTTGGCATAAGTCAATAAGAGTTCATTAAAATCTCTAACTGCAAATACACCCGCAATAGCTCCAAAAACACCTATAGGTGCAAACTTCATAACATAATTTACCATCTTCAAAACTATATGAGATGTTTTGTCTAAAGCATTTATGACTGGTTTTGAATAATTACCAATAGATGCTGCAGCTAAACCGAAAAAGATAGAAAAAATGACAATCTGCAATATCTCATTGGTTGCCATTGCTTCTACAATACTTTTTGGAATGATGTGTTCGACAAAATTTTGAGCCGAAAAGTTTTGCGTTTTTTCTGTTACTTCTGATGCTGTTGTAACATCAATATTTGAAAGGTTCAAACCTACGCCTGGTTTTAAAAGATTTACCCAAAACATTCCTATTAATAACGAAATGAATGATGCTGTAAAAAACCAACCCAATGCTTTTCCTCCAATTCTTCCAACCGCTTTTATATCACCAAGTTTTGCTATTCCTACTACTAATGTTGTAAAAACCAATGGTGCAATTATCATTTGTACAAGACGAATAAATACTGTTGCCAATAATTTGATGTAACCACTAAATTCTTTTGCACCATCAACTGAATAATTATTGTGAACAATGATACCTAATATAGCACCAACAAACATTGCAATCAGAATTTGAGTTGTTAAGTTGCTGAAAATTGATTTTTTTGATTCTGTTTTTTCCATTTTGAAAATAAGCTGTTACAATTTACATTAAACTTTTCAAATTAAGAATAATGTCAATATTAAATATATTAAATATAGGTTTTGTTAAGTAAATAAAAATCTGCTAATACAATAGCAGCCAAAGCCTCAACAATAGGTACTGCACGTGGCACAACACAAGGATCGTGTCTGCCTTTTCCTTGCATTTCTAAAGCATTTCCTAAATTGTCTATTGTAGTTTGTTTTTGCATAATCGTTGCGACTGGTTTAAAAGCAACACGGAAATAAATATCCATTCCGTTTGAAATACCACCTTGAATACCTCCGGATAAATTGCTAGTTGTAGTTCCATCTTCATTATATTGGTCATTGTGCTCGCTTCCTTTCATTTTTGCACCACAAAAGCCACTACCATATTCAAAACCTTTTACAGCATTTATAGACAACATGGCTTTACCTAATTCTGCATGAAGTTTATCAAAAACAGGTTCGCCTAAACCTATTGGTACATTTTGAATTACACAAGTAATTGTGCCTCCAACAGTATCACCTTGTTTTCGAATTTCCTTAATGTGATTTTCCATTAAAACAGCAGTTGCTTCATCTGGACAACGAACGGGATTAGATTCAATTTTTGAAAAATCTAAATCTTGATAGGGTTTGTCAATAAAAATTTCTCCCACCGAAGATACAAATGCATTTATCTTTATTGATTTTAATACTTGTTTTGCAATTGCTCCTGCTACAACTCTACTAGCAGTTTCTCGAGCTGAACTTCTTCCTCCACCACGATAATCTCTAATTCCGTATTTTTTTTCATATACGTAATCTGCGTGACTTGGTCTATAAACATCTTTTATATGAGAGTAATCATCAGATTTTTGATTGGTATTTGGGATAATAAACCCAATAGGAGTTCCTGTAGTTTTACCTTCAAAAACACCCGAAAGTATTTGAACTTCATCATCTTCTTTTCTTTGGGTAACAATACTTGATTGTCCTGGTTTTCTTCGAGACATTTCAAATTGAATAGCCTCAAAATCAAGTTCAATTCCGGCAGGACAACCATCAATTATTCCTCCTAAAGCTTCTCCGTGTGATTCTCCAAAAGTAGTTAGCCTATAAAGTGTTCCGTAACTATTTCCTGCCATATCGCTTTGTTTTGAACAAATATAATCTATTAGTTGAAAGATAAAAAGGTTAATTAAAAAAAAGATCATGCAATGATGAAGCTGCATTTGATATGTGAATTTTATAAACTTTAGATGAAATTTAATAATAAATAGACTACTTTACCGTTTATCTTTGCTGAAACAAAATTTAAATTAATTATGAAAAAACTAATTTTATCAGCTTTTATGTTAATCGGTTTAGCATTTAGCTCACAAGCACAAAAAATTTCAGATAACGCCTTAGGATTAAGACTAGGAGATAATGACGGATTTGGTGTTGAAGTTTCTTATCAAAGAGAACTTTCTAAAAACAATCGTTTAGAACTTGATTTAGGTATTAGAAACCGTGGTAATTATAATGAAAATGGTGATTTGAATGCTTTTAAATTGGCTGGTTTATACCAATGGGTTTGGAATATTGATGGCGGATTTAATTGGTATGCTGGTGTTGGTGGTGGTTTAGGAAGTTATACCTATAAATATAAAAATGACGGTAATACTTATAAAGATAATGGTACTTTTGCTTTTGCTGCAGGAGATATTGGTATTGAGTATGTATTTGATGTACCTTTATTAATCTCATTAGATTTCAGACCAGAATTTGGTGGAAATGGTTATTATACAAATAATTATGGTTCTGATGTAGCATTATCTGTTAGATATCGTTTCTAATAAAATTTGAAAAAAAAATAAAAAAAACCTCGGCAAAATTGTCGAGGTTTTTTAGTTTATAACAATTTGTTTTTTTGAATTTATTTTTACAATGGTATATGGATATAAATAATCTTCTGTTATTATTTTAGAATTTGTTTTAATTTCTTTTGTAGAAATAATAATTTTATCTATTGTTTCTTCAACTTTTTCTATTCCAATTGAATTGCCATTTGTGTTTTGTTCTCCCATATTCAAGATTACAAAATTACTAGTATTGATATCTTCTGATTTTATTTTTTTCTTTAAATTATCATCACCAAGAAGCATTTTTATCTCTCGTTCTTCGGATAAAATTTCAAAAAAACGAATTGAAGCACCACCATCTTTTTGAACAGTCAATATCTCATACAAAGGTTTAGTTGTGTCTTTATTTGTTGTTGAGGCACAACTTGATACTATTAAAATCAACAAGAAAAAGATATATTTTTTCATACTTCAAATAATTATTTTCTAAAGAAAATTATGCATATACACTTAATGCTTTTTGATACAACTCTTCATACATCGGTAGAATATTTTTGATATCAAATTGTTTTGCTTTATCCAAAGCATTTTTTTTGAATTGATTCAAGACTTCTTCATCTTTAAGAATATTTATGGCGTTTTCTGCCATTTCATCTATATTGCCTACATCGCTTAAAAAACCAGAAATTCCTTCAAAATTTACTTCTGGCAATCCACCAGAATTACTAGAAATTACTGGAACACTCCAAGCCATTGCTTCTAATGCTGCCAAACCAAAACTTTCGGTTTCAGATGGTAACAAAAATAAATCGGAATAACTCAAAATTCGGTCTATTTCGCTACTGTTTCCAAAGAAAATTACTTTGTCTTGTATTCCTAATTCAAAACACAATCGCTCTGCTTTTTCTTTTTCTGGTCCATCACCAACCATCATTAATTTTGATGGTATTGATTGCTGAATTTTATAGAAAATTTTAATTATATCTGGAATACGTTTTACTTTTCTAAAATTACTAATATGTGTAATTACTTTTTCTTCTTTTTTGGCAATAATAGATCGATAACAAGGAATTGAAGTTTCGTCAATAATTTTATCAAGTTCAATAAAATTTGGAATAACTTCTATTTCTTTTTTGATATTAAAGAGCTTCAAGGTATCATCCTTTAAACTTTGTGAAACTGAAGTCACAAAATCTGATTTGTTGATACTAAAAGTAACAGCAGTTTTATAAAAAGGATGATTTCCTACCAAAGTAATATCAGTACCGTGAAGTGTCGTTACCATTGGAATATGAATTCCTTCATCTTTGAGCATTTGTTTTGCCATATAACCTGCATAGGCATGAGGAATGGCATAATGCACGTGTAATAATTCGATTTTATATAACTTGACCATATCTACCAATTTGCTAGACAATGCCAATTCGTAGGGTTGATAGTGAAATAATGGATATTCTGGAACGTTTACTTCGTGATAATGCACATTAACATTCAATAAAGCCAAACGCACTGGCTGACTGTAGGTTATAAAATGTATTTCGTGACCACGACGAGCCAATTCTAGTCCAAGTTCTGTTGCAACTACTCCACTTCCTCCAAAAGTTGGATAACAAACGATTGCTATTTTCATATTGTATTATTATTGGAACGAATTTAAGCAAAAATGCGCTGCCTATGAGATTTGTTTCGTTAAATATTATTCAAAAAAAATATCTGAAAATATTTGGTTATACTGTTTTATTAAAATTACTTAATGAAAAATATAAAATAAGAAATAGTGTAGCAATTCCAGAGACTAAAAAAGTTATACTAGCGCCAAATTGATACCATATTAACCCAGCTAATGAGCTTGCTAACATTGCAAAAATACTTTGAAAACCAGAAAATGTTCCAATAGCTGTGGCAACATCTTTTTTGTCAGAAATGTTGCTAATCCAAGCTTTTGAAATGCCTTCAGTGGCAGCAGCATATATTCCGTAAAGGAAAAACAGAAAAATAAAAGTATAAAAATTTGTATTTAATGCCATCCCGAAATAAACGATTGCAAATAATAGTAGTCCAAAAATAAATGTCTTTTTTAATCCAATTTTATCTGCTAGAATTCCAACCGGAAATGCGAAAAGTGCATAAACTAAATTATAAAAAATATAGACTCCAATAATCAACGTGTCATTAATTCCTGCTTGTTTTGCTTTTAATAATAAAAAAACATCTGAACTATTAAAAAGTGCAAATGCTAACAGACCAATTAATAACTTTTTATATTCTGCAGGTGATGATTTCCAATAAGAGAAAAAGGAGAAAAAGGAAACTGGCTTTGCATCTTTAGTAACAACAGTCTTTTTTTCTTTTAAAAACAAAGAAGCAATAACTGCTAAAACTCCAGGAATAAAAGCAATATAAAATAGCGTTTTATAATTTTGAGGATGATAATATAAATAAAGCAACGCTAATGATGGTCCGATTACTGCTCCTAAAGTATCAAAAGAACGATGAAATCCGAAAATTTTGCCTTTGGTTTCTGTTGTTGCTTCATCAGATAAGATGGCGTCTCTTGCTCCAGTTCTTATTCCTTTGCCGAATCTATCAATTGTTCTAGAAAAAAATATCCAGATTGGTGCTGCAAAAAATGCCATCATTGGTTTTGACAAGGCACTCAAACTGTAACCCAATTGCACAAATGGAACTCTTTTGCCTCTACTATCTGATAGTTTGCCAAAATATCCTTTGCTCAAACCTGCAATTGCTTCTGCAAATCCTTCTAAAACACCAATCAATACAATAGAAAACCCAATTGATTTTAAGTAAATTGGCATTATAGGATATAACATTTCGCTTGCTGCATCAGTAAACAAGCTCACTAAAGAAAGAATCCAAACTGTTCTTGATATATACTTTATTTTATTCAAGTGCTGGATTTTTTTAAATTTTAGATAAGTGAAAGGTAATCTAATTTTGAATAGCTTCGTAAATTATTTTCTGGATATCTTCTCTAATATTTTCTTTAGACAAAGTATTTTCTGTTGCATTTGGATAGGTTCTGTTTGATAAGAAAATATAAATTAACTCTGATTCTGGATCTGCCCAAGCCATAGTTCCAGTAAAACCTGTATGCCCAAAACTAGTCAATGAAGCACATCCACAAGTTGGTCCAGATGTTCCTGGTTGTTGGGGTTTGTCAAATCCTATTCCTCGTCTATTGCCTTCTGCACAGAAATAACATGTATTAAAATCTGTAAATGTTTTTTCAGAAAAATATTGTTTGCCACCATAATTCCCTTTTTGTAAATAGAGTTGCATGATTTTGGCCAGATCTATTGTGTTCGAAAAAATTCCCGCATGTCCTTGTACACCACCTTCCATTGCTGCAGCCATATCATGAACATAACCTTGAATTAATTGATGACGAAAATAGGTGTCATTTTCTGTAGGTGGAATAATATATTTATTGAATTTCTTTAAAGGATTAAAAGAAGTATAATTCATCCCTAATGAATTATAAAATTGTTCTTGTGCCAAAATATCTAGTTTTTTTCCTGTTGCTTTTTCTAAATATTCATTTAAAATGATAAAAGTAAAATCGCTGTATTTGTATTCTTTTTTGAGCAAAAGTTTACTGTCTACAATTTTTTTTATTATAGTATCATGATAATCATTTCGCATAAAAAGACTATCTGCAACTTGTTTTGAAAATTGCTCTGTTGCTATTTTGCTGTAATATTTTGGTGAAGGAAATTTATCTTTATCTAAAGTCTCTTGATAAAACGGAATCCAAGGTTGTAATCTAGCATAATGTGATAACAATTCTTTAAAAGAAATATCTTTTTTGTCTGAATTATTAAAAATGGGCAACATTGTTCCTAAAGTTGTTTCCATAGTAACTTTTTGACTATCATATTGTTGCATAACATTTGGCAATGTTGCTATGATTTTTGTTAATGATGCAATATCATAAATATCTGAATTGACAACTTTAATTTTATTTTCATAGTTATGATACCCAAATGATTTTTGATAGACTACTTTCCCTTTTCGAGCCACCAGAATCTGCATTCCTGGTGTCATTTTTTTATTTATTGCATTATTGGCAATAGTTTCTATTTTTGAAAGTGTTGCCGAATTCATCCCAACATTTTCTGGAGTTGCAAACCCAAGACGGTTTAACTTAGTAGTAAACAATCCATCATTTACAATAAAATTCGGATTAATTGTAACTGGCAATTTTCCTTTTGCATCAACAGCTCCAAAAATAATTTCGGCTGATACTTCTTGTGCTATTGGGCAATTTTGATAAGAAACAACAAGACCTTCGATTTCATCTAAACTAGTAACCGGAATTAACGAATATGGTTTTGTGAAAATATCAAGAATAACAGTATTGTTTTTGGCAATTTCGTTTAACCAAGACAATTCATTATCAGTAAAAGCATGGCTTTTCCATGCTTTATCAGATTTGTGAAATCCAACTATTACTGTATTAAATTCTTTTAATTTATCATTTAAACAATATATATCTTCATCTTTTACCTCAGTAATTTCGGTATATTTTTTTAAAGTTGATAAAAAAGAAGAATTGATATCATCACCAAGTTTTACATACGCAATTTTATTATTTTCTAAATTGGTAATAGGTAATATTTCGTTTTTGTTTTTAAGAACTGTAATGGCATTTTCATATAATTCATATTGCAATGCATCATTTTCTATACTATTCAAATCATTAAATAAATTGGTATTATCGATTGGTTTATAATGATTTAGATCTGCTTTGAATTTGTATTTTAAAATTTTTTTTACAGAAAAAGCCAATCGATCTTCGCTAATAATACTGTCTTGCATTGCCATACAAATTTTTTCATAAGCAACAGGTACATTTTCTGGACAAAGCAACATATCATTTCCAGCCAAAAAAGCTTCTAAATCTATTTCACCTGGTTTTCTGAAATTTTGTGCAGCTTTCATATTCAAAGCATCAGTAAAAATTAACCCTTTGAAACCCAATTCATTTTTTAAAATATTAGTAACAATATTGTATGAAACTGAAGAAGGTATATTTTCTCTAGACTCTAAACTTGGCACGTTAAGGTGAGCAATCATAACCGATTCTAATCCTTCAGAAAATAATTTTTTGTAGGGATAAAACTCTACATCTTCCAATCTATCTTTAGAAAAATTAATGGTTGGCAACGATTTATGAGAATCTATTTCGGTATCACCATGACCCGGAAAATGTTTGCCAGTAGAAAAAATATTTTGACTTTGCAATCCTTTCATCAAAGCTAAAGCACTTTCGGTAACATTTACTTTATCTTCACCAAAGGAACGAAAACCAATTATTGGATTTTTTGGATTGGTATTGATATCTAAAACTGGAGCAAAATTAAACTGAATTCCCATTCGTTTACTTTGTTTGCCCATTTGAGCACCCATTTTTTGTATTAAATTTTTGTCTCTAATAGCGCCTAAAGTCATATTCCAAGGATAACGATAGGTTGAATCCAATCGCATACTCAAACCCCATTCGCCATCAATGGCAATAAAAAGTGGTATTCTTGATTTTGATTGAAATCGATTTGTGAGTTTGGCTTGACGCATTGGTCCACCTTGAAAAAAAATCAAACTACCAACTTTGTTTTCTTCAATTAATTTATCAATATAATTAAAATGTACGGTATCTTTATTTGAAAAAGCAGAAACCATAAACAACTGCCCAATTCTTTCGTCAAAAGTTAGCTTATTATAGATACTATCTACCCATTTTTGTTGTGGATAAGAATCATAACTGGTATCGAAATTTTCTACAACTTTAATCGGTTGTATGGTTACTTCGGGAGTTTTTGTAATTATTTTCTTTTTTGTAGTACAACTAATAGCAATTAGAATTATACTTGACCACAAAAAAAATTTAAAAATTGAATTTTTCATTAATTATTTTTTAAAAGAAGCGACTGTGCCAACTTTCTCCTGCTGGAACTTCCCAACTCTCATTCCATTCTTCGATGGTATTGACTAAATTATTAAAAATTATAGTGTTTTCTGAAACTGCTTTTTCCTTTGCCATTTTCTTAAATTCAATTAATGGTTTGTGAGCAATATGTTCGCCTAACTTAAAGGTTACATTCATTTTGTCTAACAAATCTACCTCATATTTTTTTTCAAGATTTTGAATAAACTGTACCGAAGAATCTATAGAACAACCTGTTGCCATTTGCACCTCTTGATTGACAGCAAGTATAATAAATCTATTGTATTTTAATAAATATGAAGCTTCTAGACTTGTGCCGTGAGCTGACCAATTTTCTACAAATGTTTTTAAATCGTTTTCTATAGTTTGAAATTCATCATCAGAAAATTTTCTGTTTGATTGATAAATCCAAATCTTAGATTCTTGTGGTAAATTCTCGAAAGGAATTAACATAATTTATTTTTTTAAAATGTTGAAACTAAACCAAATCCTGTTGTTTTTCCGTCAAAATAAGGAATAAAAACTGTTTTCTTATTTGTTTCTTTTTTATTTTTATTTGTAAACAGCTTGTTTACAGTTGGGTATAACCAATACGCAGCTTTTGTACTCAAAATACCAATTCCTGCTCCGGCAACAACATCAGTAAACCAATGTCTATTGTTATAAATTCTAAAAGCTCCTGTACCACCAGCAACTAGATATCCTGAAATTCCATACCAAATAGAGGTGTCTTTGTATTCTTGATATAAAAGTTCAGCACCCATAAATGCATTTGCAGTATGTCCAGAAGGAAAAGAATCAAAACTAGAACCATCTGGTCTTTCT
This sequence comes from Flavobacterium sp., assembly GCA_043748275.1. Lineage (GTDB taxonomy): Bacteria > Bacteroidota > Bacteroidia > Flavobacteriales > Flavobacteriaceae > Flavobacterium. Next base: position 30,081 of record JAYTNO010000254.1, read on the forward strand.
ACGTGAGAAATTCTCTTTATACTAGTAACGGTAATTCCTGTAATTAGTATGGCTGTAGCGGCAATTATTGCTTTATCTTTTATTTTATTTTTTCCTTTTACACCTACTAAATCAAGTCCTATAGCTGTAGTCATTGGCAAATATTGCATAAAATCATCAATAGTGAGACTTTCATCAATATTTTCTTTAACTTCTTCTTTGATTTCGTTATTGAAAAGTTTTAGATTATCACTTTCTATACCAATGACTCCATAACCTATTAAAACAGTTGGTAGTATTAATTGTTTGTAATTGAATTTTAGTTGCTTTTTTGCATTCAATGAATCAATATCCATTTTTTGACTGTTGCAAAAAATCGTTGTAAAAAGAAAAAAAACAAATACTATGTTTTTAGAATATATCATTTAATTGGTAAAGACTTTTACAAATCTTGTGCATTTGCAATTAATTCAGCAATATCCATTACTTTAACTTCTGCCTCTTTTTCTTTATTTTTTACACCATCAGTCATCATTGTATTACAAAACGGACAACCTGCAGCTATTATTTCTGGCTTGGTTTCAAGCGCATCTTCGGTTCTTTCGATATTTATTTCTTTATTTCCAGGTTCAGCATCTTTAAACATTTGAGCACCACCAGCGCCGCAACATAATCCATTTGCTCGAGAACGTTTCATTTCTACCAATTCGGCATCAAGTTTTTGAATTAATTCTCTTGGTGCTTCATAAATAGTATTGGCTCTTCCTAAATAACAAGGGTCGTGAAAAGTAATTCTCTTTCCTTTAAACTGTCCTCCTTCTATAGTTAATCTTCCTTGGTCGAGAAGCGATTTTAAGTATTCGGTATGATGTACCACTTCATATTTTCCACCCAATTCTGGATATTCATTTTTTAAAGTATTGAAACAATGAGGACAAGCGGTTACAATTTTCTTGGCTTCATAAGCATTTAAAACCTCGATGTTCATCATGGCTTGCATTTGAAACAAGAATTCGTTTCCGGCTCTTTTTGCTGGATCACCAGTACAACTTTCTTCTGTTCCTAATACTGCAAATGCTACATTAGCACGATTTAAAATCTTGACAAATGCTTTGGTAATTTTTTTGGCTCTATCATCAAAACTACCTGCACAACCTACCCAAAATAAAACTTCGGGTTGTTTGCCTTGTGCAAACATTTCGGCCATTGTAGGAACATTTAATACTTCTGACATTTTTTTAATTTTTAGATTGTTAGAATTTCGGAAAGTTAGATTTGTCTCATCTAATAATCGAATATCCTATAATCGAATTTTTATTCGTGTTGTCCGTCATCAAAAACTTCGATGGTGACTTCTTTTTCAATTAAATCGGTGAATTTTCCTCTGTAACGAGTGGCTTTTACCAAGTGATTGTCTATCCAATGGTAGTTTCCACCACGAGGTTTTCCGAAAAGAATTCCGTGGTATTTGAAACCATGTTTTTTTAACCAAATTTCTGTATATTCTCTATGTGCTTCAGTTCTTGATGTAAAAAAGAAAATAATATGACCTTCATCATACCATTTATTTAATGTTATAAGAGCATCTGGATATACTTCTGCCGTTAACATTCTTTCTGGTTCTTCGTTTGGAATATCGTCACAAACAGTTCCGTCTATATCTATTAAATAGTTTTTTATTCCTTCAGGCAATATTGGACTCAAATGATGTCCGTTTTCTGAAATTGCCACTAATTTTTTTTCTAAATCTTCTGTTTTCATTTTGTTTCTAATTTAATTTGATTCAAATTCATTAAAAACACCCTTAACCTCACTTTATAAGAGAATTTTTATTCTTTATTATTCTTGTTTATAATTCGTTTTTCCAATTCAATCTATCTTGTTGATTGTATTGCCATGGCGCACCATTATTTTCTATGTTTGTCATCATCGCATTTAATGATTGTGGAGCTGCACTTTGTTCCATTACCAAATAACGGCGCATATCCATAATTATTGATAACGGACTAATATTTACAGGACATTCTTCAACACAAGCATTACAAGATGTACAAGCCCAAAGCTCTTCTGTTGTAATGTAATCATTTAATAAAGTTTTATTGTCAGGAATAAAAATTCCTTTATTTTTATCAATGTTTTTACCCACTTCTTCCAATCGGTCGCGAGTATCCATCATAATTTTACGAGGAGATAATTTTTTCCCGGTTTGATTGGCTGGACAAGCAGATGTGCATCGACCACATTCTGTACACGTGTAGGCATTGAGTAATTGTACCCAATTTAAATCTTGTACATCTTGTGCTCCAAATTTGGTTGGAGTAGCATTTTCGTCTACAGCTTGAGCAGCAAAAGGATCTGCATTTGGATCCATCATCAATTTTACTTCTTTGGTTACAGAAGCCAAATTATCAAATTGCCCTTTTGGATGTAAATCTGCAAAATAAGTATTTGGAAATGCCAATAAAATATGCAAATGTTTGGAGAAATAGAGATAATTTAAAAAAATCAAAATCCCAATGATATGCAACCACCATATGGTTCTTTCTATCATCATTACAGATGATTCTGCCATACCGTTGAAAATAGGTTCGATGAATTGAGAAACTGGAAATGAACCTGCTGTATGATAATGTCCGAATCCTAATAATTGCAAGTGATAATCTGCAGCATTCATTAAAAGGAATAATGACATTAACACTATTTCAAAATACAAAATATAGTTAGCATCACTTTTTGGCCAACCTTTCAAATCTGAGCTAACAAATCGTTTTAGTTTGATTATATTTCTTCTTATTAAAAAAACGATTACTGCAATTAATACTAAAAATGCCAATATTTCAAAAGAACCAATTAAAAAATTATAAAAAACTCCTAATGAAGAAAATACGCGATGTGTTCCGAAAAGTCCGTCAATAATAATTTCTAAAACTTCAATATTAATAATTATAAATCCTGCATAAACAATAATATGCAAAAAACCTGCAATTGGTCTTTTTACCATTTTAGATTGTCCTAAAGCAATCATTGCCATGTTTCTCCAACGAGCTGAAGAATTATCTGAACGATTTACATCTTGACCTAAATTGATATTGCGAATTATTTTCTTGATGTTGATTGCAAAAAAACCAACACCTAAACCTAATATAATGGCAAAAAATATATTGTCTAAATAGCTCATTGTAAGTTAGTTTTTAATTGAATCATTTGACTTGACATATGGTTTTTCTTTTTTTCCAAAAAGAGAAACATTTACATATCTTGTAGGATGCAATCTCAAATCTTGCAACAGCAATTCTAATTCTTTTGATGTTTTACTAAAGTTATTGTATAAAGCATCATCTTTTAGCATTTTGCCTATAGTACCATTACCAGATTGCAATTCGCCCATAATTTTATCAACTGAAGCTAATGTTTTTTCTAAATTTTTAACTGTTTTTCCTAAATTTGCTTTTGCTAATGAATCTGATATTTTAGAAAAATCGTTGGCCACTTTATCTAAATTTGAAAGAGTATGATTTAATTTTTCTTTATTATCTGTAAGTATAGTATTGACAGTTTTTGAAGCTTCATGAAATTGTGATAATGTCTTATTTAAATTATCTAAACTAGATTTTAAGTTTTCTTTGGTTTTTGCATCCAATACCGAATTAATATTGATCATTAAAGAATTAGTATCGGTCAATAATTTATCTACTTTGGCTTGTGTTGGTTCTAATTTATCTCCTAATCCGGCAAGCATTCCTAGTTTTACTTCTGCCAATAATTTGTCGCCAGAAACAACAAGATTGGTATCTTTATAATTAGGGATAATAGCAATTTGTTTTCCACCTAATGGTCCAGGTTCGTAAATTTGTGCTTGACTTGTTTTTGAAATTGGAAAATCTTTATTATCTATAACTAATTCTACTAACAACATACCATTGTTGTTGAGTTTAATATTGCTTACTTTTCCAACTTGTTTTCCACTTATGGTTACTGGAGCAGACATAGCAAGTCCTTCAACATTTTCATATTCAACATACAACTTAGTTTGATCGCTAAAAAGGCTTTGCCCTTTTAGAAAACTATATCCCCAAATAAATAAAAAGATGGAAGCAATAACTAATACTGCGGTTTTAATTTCTTTTGTAATTTTCAAAATGGTCTTATTTTTTTAACAAAATTAAAATAAATATTCTAACTTCTAATTATTATTAATGGCTTCTTGAATACTTATTTTTTTTCCGTCTTTGTATGCAATTAAATATGCTGAAGTGTATCCTTTAGATTTTGCTTCTTCAAGATTTGATTTTGCAGTTGCATAACTAGTCGTTTCTCCATAGGTATATTTATATAAATTGCCTCCATCATTGGTTGTTTTTACATTCTTTAATCCTTTGAAATTTTCAGGAGTTAAATCTAATTTTTTGGCAACAGCAGTAATTTGTACCTTAAACAAAACCCCTTTTACATCTGTTTTAGTTTCTGGTTTTACTTCAGGTTTTACTTCAGGTTTTGTTTCTGGTTTCTTTACTTCTGGTTTTTCAACTATAAGTTCTTTTTTTGGTGCAATTGTAGTGTCTTTGATAGGTTTTTCAATTATTTTCTTTGATGGTTTTTCTGTA
>JAYTNO010000255.1:0-6835 GCA_043748275.1 Flavobacterium sp.
GAGATGCGTGCAGTAAAAGAATCTTGTGAGCGAGTAAATGGTAAAGAAGTATATTTGATACACGAACCAATGGCAGCAGCAATTGGTATTGGTATTGATATTATGCAACCAAAAGGAAATATGATTGTTGATATTGGTGGTGGTACTACCGAAATTGCAGTTATTGCACTTGGCGGAATTGTTTGTGACAAATCAGTAAAAATTGCTGGTGACGTTTTTACAAACGATATTGTATATTATATGCGTACTCAACATAATCTTTTTGTTGGAGAAAGTACTGCTGAAAAAATTAAAATTACAATTGGTGCAGCTTTAGAAGAATTAGAAAGCGCACCAGAAGATATGTCAGTTCAAGGTCGAGATTTATTGACCGGAAAACCTAAACAAGTAGAGGTTTCTTATAGAGAAATTGCAAAAGCATTAGACAAATCTATTCAGAGAATTGAAGATGCCGTTATGGAAACTTTATCTCAAACACCTCCAGAATTAGCAGCAGATATCTATAACACCGGAATTTATTTAGCTGGAGGAGGATCAATGTTGAGAGGATTAGACAAACGTATATCTCAAAAAACAGATTTGCCTGTTTATATAGCCGAAGACCCATTAAGAGCAGTAGTTCGCGGTACAGGAATGGCATTAAAAAACATCCCGAAATTTAGAAGCATCCTTATAAAATAACAATCAGTAATCAATTATTGGTAACGACAGATGTACGTTTTTTATAACAAAATAGATTTACGTTTTATACTTTAAAAAATGCAGCAAATATTTAATTTTATATTTAAAAACAGCCATCGTTTGCTGTTTTTGCTGCTTTTGGTTGTTTCGTTTGTACTTACTATTCAATCACATTCCTATCATAGAAGTAAAGTGATAAGTTCTGCCAATTTCTTGAGTGGTGGTGTTTATGAACGTATCAATTCTATTCACGAATATTTTAATTTAAAAACTCAAAATGACGAATTGGCAATAGAAAATGCCCGTTTAAAAAGTTTGATTTTTAACTCAAAAGACACTACTGCAATTCCAAAAATAGATTCTATTAACGGAGTAAGCAAAGTAAATATTATTGTTTCTAAAGTGATTCATAATTCATACAACGTTTATGAAAACTACTTAACCATTAATAGTGGTTCTGCAGCCGGAGTAAAATCTGATATGGGAGTAATCAACAGCGCTGGAATTATTGGTATTATTGACAAAACTTCAAAAAATTACGCAACAGTTATTAGTATTTTGAATGTAAAATCACTTATTAATGCCAAAATAAAAAAGTCTAATCATTTTGGTTCATTGATTTGGGATGGTAAAAGTACTGGATTTGTTCAACTCATTGATGTTCCAAGATTAGCATCAGTAAGAAAAGGAGATACTATTGTTACAGGAGGACAATCGGTAATTTTTCCTGAAAACATTGGTATTGGAACTATTGATAAAGTGTACATTGATAATAAAACCAATTACTATACATTGAATGTCAAACTTTTTAATGATATGACCAATTTAGGTCACGTATATATTATAAAAAGTAAAGACCGTGAAGAAATAATTAATTTAGAGAAAAAAGAAGATGAATAGTGCTTTATTATATAATATTGCTCGTTTTATTCTGCTTCTTGCGGTTCAAATTCTTATTTTTAATAATATGAATATTTTGGGTTATATCAACCCATATCCTTATATTTTATTCATTATTTTATATCCTGTAAATGGAAATAAAACAGGACTATTAGTTGCAAGTTTCTTTCTTGGAATTATTATGGATATGTTTTGTAATTCTGGCGGAGTTCACGCAGCTTCTTGTTTGATATTGGCCTATTATAGACCTTTTATTTTTAAATTTGCATTTGGATTGAGTTATGAATACCAAACTATTCGACTCAATGATGTATTAACTCCAGAACGATTTTCTTTTATTTTAATTGCTGTAGTTATTCATCATTTCACCTTATTTTTATTAGAAGTTTTTAGACTAAACTTCCTTTGGGAAATTTTACTAAAAACAATTCTAAGTACCATTTTTACCATTCTGATTTGTATCATCATTATTTATATTATTAAGCCAAATAAACGATGAGAAAAGTATTATTGCCTACCGTAATAATCATTGCAACTATTTTAATAATAATGCGCCTTTTTTACCTGCAAGTGGTAAATGATTCATTCAAATTAAAATCAGATAATAATGCAATAAAAATTCAGTATGATTATCCTGAACGAGGTTATATTTATGATAGAAACGGCAAGCTTTTGGTAGCCAATCAACCATCGTATGATATTATGGTTATTCCAAGAGAAATTAAAAATATAGATGTTGCAGAATTTTGTTTACTGTTGAATATTTCACAAGATAATTACAATAAAATTTTAACTAAAGCCAAAGTTTACAGCCCTAGATTACCTTCGGTTTTTTTACCACAATTAAACAAATTAGAATTTGCAGCATTTCAAGAAAAAATCAGAAAATTTCCTGGATTTTATATTCAGAAAAGATCTCTTCGTGATTATCAAGTAAATTATGCCGCCAATGTCTTTGGTTTTATAACTCAAGCAAGTGAAAATACTGTTAAGAAAAATCCATATTATAACAGTGGTGATTTATTAGGCAAACAAGGTGTTGAAGAAAGCTACGAAACTACTCTACGAGGCATAAAAGGAGTGAAATACATTCAAAAAGACAAATACAATAGAGAAATTGGATCCTACAAAAATGGAGAATTCGACACTATTGCCGTTCAAGGTGAAGATATACATTTGAGCATTGATGCTGAGCTTCAGAAATATGGAGAAGAATTAATGATTAATAAACGTGGTGGTATAGTTGCAATTGAACCTAGTACTGGAGAGATTCTAGCTTTGGTTACTGCACCTTCTTATGATCCAGCAATTTTGGTAGGCAGACAAAGGTCTAAAAACTACACAATGCTTTATAGAGATTCTATAGCAAAACCATTATATGATAGAGGTTTACTAGCCGAATATCCGCCAGGTTCTCCTTTTAAAATTCTAACTGGATTAATAGCACTTCAAGAAGGAGTTATTGATGAAGAAACAACCGTTTATTGTAGACATGGTTTTAGTTATGCTAGAGGTCGATTTATGAAATGTCACTGTCATGGTGGAGCACAAAATTTACATCGCGGAATTTATGAATCGTGTAATGCATATTTCGGAACAGTTTATATGAAAACAATCAATAAATATGTTAAACCTGCTGATGGTGTTGATGTTTGGAGTAATCACTTGAAAAGTTTTGGTTTAGGACAATTTATGGGATATGATTTACCTACTGGTAAAAAAGGAAAAGCACCAACTTCTAAAACCTACAAACGAATTTATCCTAATGGTGGCTGGAGAAGTACTGCTATTGTATCAAACGCAATTGGTCAAGGAGAAGTTTTGATGACCCCTATACAATTGGCAAATATGATGGCTGCTGTTTCTAATCATAGTTTTTATTACACGCCTCACATCATTAAAAAAATTGAAGGCGAAGTAATTGATAAAAAATATCGAACCAAACATTATACAACAATCAATAGAAAATATTTCCAACCTATGATTGATGGTTTATTTGATGTGTATAATATAGGAACTGCACATGGACTTCAGGTTGAAGGTATTGAAATTTGTGGAAAAACCGGAACTGCCGAAAATTTTGCTAAAATAAATGGTAAACGAGTAAAACTACAGGATCACTCTATATTTGTTGCCTTTGCTCCAAGAGTTAATCCAAAAATTGCTATTGCGGTACTTGTAGAAAATGGTTATTGGGGTGCACGTTGGGCTGGACCAATTACTAGTTTAATGATTGAAAAATATATAAAAAAGAAAATTACTCGTACCGATCTTGAAAAGAAAATGCTTGAAGGAAGTTTAAAAGGTGAGTATGCAAAATATACTGGTAAAAAAGAAACAGATACTTTATTATTAAAAAAACCTGTTGAAGTAATTCCAGAAAAGAAAGTTGAAGCAGATAGCATTCAAGAAAATTAAACCTTAAGATGAAAAATCAAAGTATTACAAACAATCTAGACTGGATAAGTGTTATTATCTATATTACATTAGTGGTAATGGGTTGGTTGAATATATATTCATCATCACTTTCTTTATCTGATGATAATTATATTCTTGATTTATCTCAATTCTATGGTAAGCAATTATTAAGTATAAGTTTGACAATTCCTTTGATTTATATTGTGATGGCTGTTGATGGTAAATTTTATGAGAAATATTCAACAATAATATTTGGGATAGCTTTACTTTCACTTGCAGGTCTTTTTGTGTTTGGAAAAACTATCAAAGGACAAGCCAATTGGTATTCCTTTGGTTCCTTTGGTTTACAACCTTCAGAGTTTGCAAAAGCAGCAACAGCATTAGCTTTAGCAAAATATTTGAGTGATGTACAAGTCAATTTAAAAGATGTCAACAGACAAATTCAAGCATTAGGAATTATCTTTTTGCCTATTTTATTAATTGTACCACATGATCCTGGAAGTGCCTTAATTTATACTATGTTTATTTTTGTATTGTATCGTGAAGGATTGCCATCTTGGTATTTATGGACAGGATTTATAGCGATAATTTTATTTGTACTAAGTCTTGTTTTTGAACCTTGGGCTGTAATATTAATGGCTTTTGCTGTAATTTTTTTGATTCATTTTAGAAGCAGATTGGTTGATAGAAATATTTTGGCAAGTGCAATAGTATTAGTGCTTGTTTCAGGGTTTGTATTTTCTGTAGATTATGTTTTTGACAATATTTTCAAACAACATCATCGTGATCGTTTCAATATTTTACTAGGAAAAGAAGTTGATATGAAAGGTATTGGATACAATACCAATCAATCAGAAATTGCAATTGGATCTGGTGGTTGGTTTGGCAAAGGTTTTCTTGAAGGTACACAAACCAAAGGAGGATTTGTTCCTGAACAACATACCGATTATATTTTTACAACCGTTGGGGAAGAATGGGGATTTTTTGGTTCATTGGTTGTTATAGCCTTGTTTGTTGCATTAATTTTTAGAGTAATATATCTTGCAGAAAGACAAAAAACAAAATTTAGTCGAGTCTATGGCTATTGTGTTGCATCAATACTGTTTATTCATTTCTTTGTGAATATTGCTATGGTTGCAGGTGTTTTTCCAACAATAGGTATTCCATTACCATTCTTTTCATATGGTGGTTCTGGTTTGTGGGGTTTTACAATTTTGTTGTTTATTTTTCTTAAAATGGATGCCAATAAAGTAAATGAATGGTAAGCTTTTAATATTAAAAACTCCATCCTTTATAATCACTGCTTTTTTCTAATTGATTTTCTAAACCATCATCAAGTTTTGGGAAAAAATCAATACCTGTCATTTGTTCAACTTTATCTACAGAAACAACAAATTCATATAAAGGTTCTTCACTTTCTTGATGCGGAACTAAGAACGCTATCATTTTTGATTTTCCATTAGAAATATTGAGTAATACTTTATAAAAATAGTTAGGCACAGCTACTTTTTCTTTACCAATAGTTTTAAGGTTTTGAGTTAATACACCACCAGTTACTACATATATTCCGTTATATTTTGATGACCAATAGCGTACTTTTTGCTCTAATCTATTCCAAACACCATCATTAAAATGATGCAATTGTGGCGATATATTTGAAGTAAAAAAGGTGTCGTCATAAGCATTTTTAGAAAAAGCCATATCTCCAGCAGGGCATAAATGTCCTTTATCATAACCTGAATTTTTATAATTTCTCCAATCTGCAGATTGTGTTTTCACTTTTTTATCTTCAATAAAAAAAGGTCTGTCGAAATGATTGTTTGTTTTGTTAGATTGTAAGAAATAGGCAACCCATTCGGCTTCTTCATATTCTTCTTTATAAGAAAGTGTATAATAATTGTGTCGAACAATTTGATTTGATGTAGAAGTTGGCAAAAAATCAAAATTTGTTGAATTTACATTTAATTTTAATGGACTTTCATTTGCTACTACATTTTCAATATTAGAATTAATATCGCTTTTTTTATTGTAAAAAAAGACTAAAACAATAGAAACGATTAGAACTAATGAAAGAAGTAGTTTATTATTTTTCATGAATTATACAACAAGTAATTACATATTTATTAATTTTGTAAAGATATAAACTACAAGCGATAATGCTCAAAAATCTAAAAATTAAAAATTATGAATTCAAAATTTTTTCTAACTATCATTCTATTTGCATTTTCGCAATTATTTTTCGGCCAAGAGATTAAAAACGACAGTATCAATAAGGCAGCTATTATAAACTTAGAACAACAAAAAACAGATTTAGCGGCAAAAAAAGCTATTGAAGATAAATTGAGTGCTGAAAAAAAGGCTCTAAAAGAAGCTGAAAAAGCTGAGAAAGAACAAAAACAGTTTCAAAAAGAGCAAAAACAATTTGAAAGCAAACAAAATAAAATTGCTTCAGCAGAAAAAACCTTACTAAAAAACAAAGAAAAACTATCTAATTCTCAAAAAGAATTATCAAAAATCACATCAAAATTAACAGAGAAAAAAGCTAAAGGAAAACTTACTCCAGTAGAAATAGAAAAAGAAAACATCAAAATAAGTAAGTTGCAAATCAAGATTAAAGAACTTGAGGAAGATATTGTGAAAAATGAAAAGAAACTAAATAAATTAAGATAACATCTATTTTTTATAGAATAAAAAAAAGCTCTTGAAATTAAATTCAGGAGCTTTTTTTACCTTATTAAAGACACTATCCTAAAAAGTGTGTAAGTTTAAAAATATAGGGGTTTGACTTTTTAATTAAAGTTGAACCCTTTTTTCAAAAATAGTTAAGAACTGGTTG
>JAYTNO010000256.1:0-2510 GCA_043748275.1 Flavobacterium sp.
AATTCCCGAAAACTGCACCTATTTCTTCTTGTCCACGATATTTTAAACTATGAATAATTTCTTGAACAATCCCTTTTTTATGAAAATATACAAATGCAACTGCAAACTCAACTGTAACTTTTCCGTAGAATTTTTTATAGGCATCATTCTCAATAGTCAAATGATGATTTGTGATTGGAATTGAGTGTCGACAACGGCTACAAATTACAATTTCGTTGGTTAATAAAAACGAGTTGCAACCTTCACACGTTTTCGGAAAGAAAAGATTGGTTATGTTTTCTATCATCAAAATTGTAAATTTCTTATAAAAATATAAAAAACTATGATTCTATACCGATTTATGTTAATTTTTAAATTCCCTTTTTATATTTTTGCAACATTATGGCAAAACAAGAAGATTTATTTAAGAATGTAGTTTCGCACGCAAAAGAATACGGTTTTATTTTTCCGTCAAGCGAAATATACGATGGTTTAAGTGCAGTTTATGACTATGCTCAAAACGGTGTAGAATTAAAGAAAAACATCCGCGAATATTGGTGGAAATCAATGGTGCAAATGCACGAAAATATTGTTGGCCTTGATGCAGCAATATTAATGCATCCAACAACTTGGAAGGCTTCAGGTCACGTTGATGCTTTTAACGATCCTTTGATTGACAACAAAGATTCAAAAAAACGATACAGAGCTGATGTACTTATAGAAGATTATGCTGAAAAGTTGAATCAAAAAGCGCAGAAAGAAATCGAAAAAGCTAGAGAACGTTTTGGAGATGCTTTTAATGAACAAGAATTTGTTTCAACCAATACTCGTGTTAAAGAATATTTAGCAAAGAAAAATGAAATTCTTGCTAGAATGGCAAAATCTCTTGGAGATGAAAATCTTGAAGATGTAAAAGCTCTTATTGAAGAATTAGAAATTGCTGACCCAGAAACTGGTTCTAGAAATTGGACCGAAGTACGTCAGTTTAACTTAATGTTCGGGACAAAATTAGGTGCATCGGCAGATTCTGCAATGGATTTATACCTACGTCCAGAAACAGCTCAAGGTATTTTTGTTAATTTCTTGAATGTACAAAAATCAGGTAGAATGAAAATCCCGTTTGGAATAGCTCAAACCGGAAAAGCGTTTAGAAATGAAATTGTTGCAAGACAATTTATTTTTCGTATGCGTGAATTTGAACAAATGGAAATGCAGTTTTTTGTACGTCCAGGTGAAGAAATGAAATGGTACGAATACTGGAAAAACACTCGATTAAACTGGCATTTATCATTGGGTTTAGGTAAAGAAAATTACCGTTTTCATGATCACGAAAAATTAGCTCATTATGCCAATGCAGCTGCAGATATAGAGTTTAATTTCCCTTTTGGTTTCAAAGAATTAGAAGGTATACACTCTAGAACAGATTTTGATTTAAAAGCACACGAACAATTTTCTGGACGTAAAATGCAATATTTTGATGCCGAATTAAATCAGAACTATACTCCTTATGTAGTTGAAACTTCGGTAGGATTAGACAGAATGTTTTTGGCAGTTTTCTCAAATTCATTTAAAGAAGAAACTCTAGAAGATGGTTCTACAAGAACAGTTTTGCAATTACCTTCGGTTTTAGCACCAACAAAAGCGGCAGTTTTACCTTTGGTAAAAAAAGACGGATTGCCAGAATTGGCTCAAAGTATTATTGATGAACTCAAATGGGATTTTAATGTAACTTATGACGAGAAAGATGCCGTAGGAAGACGATATAGAAGACAAGATGCTTTAGGTACGCCTTTTTGTATTACTGTAGATCATCAAACGCTAGAAGACAAAACAGTTACGATACGTCATAGAGATTCTATGAAACAAGATCGTGTGAACATTTCTGATTTGAAATCAATCATTGAAAACGAAGTCTCGATGAAAAATTGGTTACTTAAAATGTAAAATTTAAATACTATTTAATAAAAAAGGCTTTCATTTAGAAAGCCTTTTTTAATTTATTTAGAAACGATACCCAACTGTTATGCCACCTTTTCCAACTATGGTAAGATCATAAAAATCATTTTTATCACTGTTTGTTAAATTTCTTCCAATTCCAGCATTTATTTCAAATAAGAAACCTTTTTTGGTTATCCATTTAGAACCAAGTCCGAAACCTAAAGCAAAATCCGTATAGCTTTCATCTTTTACATAATGTTCATAATAACTAGGATCATTATAGTTACTATAATAATAGTTTTTTTGTAATTTAATAGATCTAACCATTGCAAAACCTTCTACAAAAAATCCAGCAGCTGGTTTTTTACCAAAATAAAAGCGATAATATGGAGATAATGTAAATTTGGTATCTATATTTTTATCAGCGGCAAAACCTATAGAAACTCCTATGCTTGACTCATTATTTAATATGCGTTCATATGAAAATTCAGGATAACCAAAAACTAAACTTATAGCATTTCCTTTAATTTCGTTTTTTTTGAAACTTTCTTCAATTTTGTCTTGACTATAGCCTAAAGTTGCAAATCCAAGAC
>JAYTNO010000257.1:0-34298 GCA_043748275.1 Flavobacterium sp.
AAGGTTGAAAAAAATAGACGAATAGTGAATTACTTTTATAAAGAAGTATTTCAAGCAGGAGGCAATAATTCAACAAGTCAAGAAAAATTGGAATTTGAAGAAACGATAACAAACTATCTAGCCGAAAATTTACCTTCAATGCAAGAAGAATTGTATGTAAATAATATAAATAATTATACATCAAGTATTTCTAATGAACTTTCTATAATCAAATACCCAAATTCACCACTAAAAACATATTCCACCGATTGGGAAACCGTTACTAAGAAAATATATGATTACGATGATTTTGGCCCTGAACTCAACAAAACAGGTTATTTTGAAAACGACATCACAGCAGTAATAAAAGGATTAACGGCAAGAGATGAAATAATTGCAGCAATATTCAATTATGTAAAATCTTCAATAAAATGGGATGGTTATAACTCTTATGGTTGCAATGATGGAGTAAAAACAGCCTATAAAAACAAAACAGGTAATGTAGCCGAAATCAATCTGATGCTAACTTCAATGTTGCGATTTGCTGGAATAAGTGCCAATCCGGTTTTGGTAAGTACACGTTCAAACGGTATCGCTTTATTTCCTAGTAGAAATGCTTTTAATTATGTAATCGCTGCTGTTGAAATTGAGAATGATTTAATATTACTTGATGCTACAGAAAAATATGCTTTACCAAATATTTTACCTATAAGAGATTTAAACTGGTTTGGTCGTTTAATTAGAAAAGACGGTACTTCTGCTCAAGTTGATTTAATGCCAAAATTAGTATCTAAAGAAGTAAATAACTTGAGTTTTACTATAAATAAAGACAATGCTATAGATGGAAAAATCAGAAAACAACTTACCGATTATGAAGCATTAGAATTTAGACAAAATTCGGTAGTTTTAAATAAAGAAGCCTATCTAGAAGGATTAGAAACTACCAATAATAACATAGAAGTTAGCGATTATGTTAGAGACAATGATTTAGATTTATCAAAACCAATAGTAGAAACCTATTCTTTTAAAGACAATAATCATGTAGAAATCATTAACGATAAAATGTATATTGCTCCTATGCTTTTCCTGACCTCAAAAGAAAATCCTTTCAAACAAGAAAAGCGAGAATATCCAGTTGATTTTAGTTACCCAAAACAAGAAAAGTACAATATCAACATTGTCATTCCTGAAGGATATAAAATAGAAACATTGCCTACGATTATGAACATTGCTACTGGTGATGATATAGGAACTTTTAAATATATGATTGGCGCTACTGAAAACAAAATACAAATCACCATAACTTTTGCAATGAATGTTGCTATTGTTCCATCAGATTATTATGAAGTTATCAAAGATTTTTATCAAAAAATAATCGATAAGCAAAACGAAAAAATCGTATTAGTAAAAAAATAATAAATGCTTCATAAAAAATTAATCCTACTGTTATTGCTCTTTTTCAGTTTTTCTTTTTCAAACGCTCAAAAATTTGAATTAGGTAAGGTTTCTATTGCAGAATTGCAAGAAAAAACGTGCCCAAATGATACTACAGCTGTTGCAGCTATTTTATTTAATAAAGCAAGGACACATTTTGTGTATGAATATAATAAAGGTTTCTCGGTTGTACATGAATATGAATTCAGAATAAAAATTTATAAAAAAGAAGGATTAGATTGGGCTACAAAAAAAGTTTCATATTATGTGGGCTATGAAAAAATAAATCAGGATGTAGCAAAATTTTCAAATGGAATTACTTACAATCTTGAGAATAATCAAATCGTAAAATCAAAATTAAACAGCGAAGGAACATTTAAAAACAATGTCAATAAATATTGGAATGAAGCAACTATTACTTTGCCAAATGTAAAAGTAGGTTCAGTAATTGAATACAAATACACAATCAAATCTGAAAACATTTTGCAATTTCCGGTTTTTTGTTTTCAATATGATATTCCAGTTAATTTTGTAGAATATAATACCGAAGTTCCAGAGTTTTTTATTTATAAATCGTTGCTTACAGGATTTAAAAACATAAAGTCTAGTGATAAAATTGTTAATGGATATCAATCGTATCCTGACCAATACAATAGAACTTTAAATATGAGTTATCAGCAAATAAACACAAATTTTATTGCCGAAAATCTTCCAGCTTTAAAAAAAGAACCATTTATTGATAATCTAGAAAATTATAAAGCAACAGTTCATCTAGAATTAGAAAAAACAAGATTTCCCGAAGTTCCAGAAAAAAATTATTCAACAACTTGGGAAGGTGTTGCTAAAGAGATTTATAAAGATAAAGATTTTGGTAATGAGCTTAAAGAAAATGCTTATTTCATCCAAGATTTAAGAACTATTACTAAGGAAGCAATAACAGAAACAGAAAAAGTGAATATCATTTTTAAGTTTGTTCAAAACAAAATGAACTGGAATAATTTCTACGGATATTTAACCGATAAAGGTGTAAAAAAAGCCTATACTGATGGAACAGGAAATAGTGCCGAAATCAATTTTATTTTAATTTCAATGCTTAATTATGCAGGTATCAATGCCAATCCAGTGCTTTTAAGTACAATTAATCACGGCATTCCTATTTATCCAAACAGAACGGTTTTTAATTATGTAATTGCAGCAGTTGATATTGATGGAAATCAAATTCTTTTGGATGCAACCAATAAGAAAACAACTTCAAATATTTTACCATTTCACACATTGAATTGGGTAGGAAGATTGATAAGACAAGATGCATCATCAGAAGAAATTAATTTAGCTCCTACAACAACTTCAAAAGAAACCAACAATATAATTGCTACAATTGACAAACAAGGCATAATTTCTGGAAATTATAGAACGCAGAAATCAGATTATAAAGCTTTACGATTTAGAGAAAATGATGCTGAATTAAACAAAGAAATTTACTTAGAAAAAGTTGAAAACAATTGGAAAGGAATTAAAATCAAAGAGTATGTTATAGAAAATAACTTTACCGATTTAACAAAACCGGTTGTACAAACATTTACATTCACAACAGATAATGAAGTTGATATCATAGACGATAAAATGTATATTGATCCCTTGTTATTTCTAACCTCTACATCAAATCCGTTTATTCAAGAAAAAAGAGAATTACCTATTTATTATGGTTATCCAATACAAGAAAAATATAATATTGGTATTACAATTCCAGATGGTTACAGCATAGAATCAATTCCAAAATCAATAACCATTACAACTCCAGAAAACATTTGCGTTTTCTCCTTCAAAATTATAGCTGCCGAAAACAAAATACAAATTGCAGCTTCTTCAGAAATAAATGCTGCAATACTATCATCAACTTTTTATGATGATTTAAAATCATTTTATCAAAAAATGATTGATAAACAAAATGAGAAAATTGTATTGGTAAAAAAATAAAAAAAGATATAAAAAAGAAATTTTCATAGAACAATGATTATGAATAATTTTGCATAAGTATCATTAATTGCAAAAAGTAAAAAAAAGGTATATTAGAAAAATGTTCAAAAAGCGCAGTATAAATACTTAAAATAAAACATCAATGAACAAAGTCATTGCGAGGTTCGAAGCAATCTATTGATGTTAGAGTAAAGTTGATTTTATTACATCATTCCTCGTAATGACTAATTAATCAAAACGCAATCACCCAAAATATGAAGCCTGGATTTGTATACATAATAACCAATAAAAACAACTCAACTTTATATATAGGTGTAACTTCTAATTTGCCAGTTAGAATTATGCAACATGTAGAAAAAAGATACCTAAATTCGTTTTCGGCACGTTATAATTTAAATAAATTGGTTTACTTTGAACAATTTCAAATGATTGATGATGCCATTGGTAGAGAAAAACAATTAAAAGCGGGTTCAAGAACAGCAAAATTAAAATTAATAGAAAGTATCAATCCAAATTGGAATGATTTGTATGAACAAATAAAGGATATAATGATAATTTAACTAGAACACAAAGCTAAATCAACACAACATCATTGCGAAGAACAAAACAAAGCAATCTCAATATGTTTATGTAAAAGTTGATAAGATTGCTTCGTGCCTCGCAATGACTAAACAATGGACTTAAAAAATGCTCAATTAGATGTTGATACTTGGATAAAAAATCATGGCGTTCGCTATTTTAACGAATTGACCAATATGGCACAACTTACCGAAGAAGTAGGAGAAGTTGCTCGAATTATTGCGCGTCGTTATGGAGAACAATCGGAGAAAGAAAGTGACAAAAACAAAGATTTGGGAGAAGAACTTGCTGATGTTGTTTTTGTAGTATTATGTTTGGCAAATCAAACAGGGATTAATCTTCAAGATGCATTTGATAAAAAAATGGACCTAAAAACCAACCGCGATCACGATCGTCATCATAATAATCAAAAATTGAAATAATCGTGAATTTACTTCTTGCATCTTCAATCCTTAATCAACAATCTAAAATCAAAATAACGGGTTCAAAGTCTGAAACCAATAGATTGTTATTATTACAAGCTTTGTTTCCAGAAATTCAATTAGAGAACACATCAAGTTCTGATGATTCTGAAGTAATGATAAAAGCATTGAGGAATAATGATACGATTGTAGATATTCATCACGCAGGAACTGCCATGAGGTTTTTGACTGCTTTCTATGCAATTCAGGAAGAAAAAGAAGTACTACTTACAGGTTCGTCAAGAATGAAAGAGCGACCAATAAAAATTCTTGTTGAGGCACTCTTACAACTCGGAGCAGATATTGAATATCTAGAAAACGAAGGATTTCCTCCTTTGAAAATAAGAGGAAAAAAAATCATCAAAAACAAAGTTTCACTTCCAGCTAATGTTAGTAGTCAATATATCTCTGCATTATTATTGATAGCTACCAAACTTCAAAACGGACTTGAATTAACTTTAGAGGGAGCAATCACATCAGTTCCATATATCAAAATGACTTTGGCTTTGCTTAACGAAATAGGCGTTGAAACCTCTTTTATTGACAAAGTAATTTCAGTAAAACCTAAATTATCAATTAACAATTATCAATTGTCAATTGAATCAGATTGGTCATCAGCCTCTTATTTTTATTCTATTATTGCACTTTCACAAATAGGAACCCAAATTACATTATCATTTTATAAAAAAAATAGTTTGCAAGGCGATTCGGTTTTAGCCACTATTTATATTGAATTTGGAGTCGAAACAGTATTCAATAATGATAATTCAATCACAATTTCAAAAGTTAATTTTCAAAACACTCAAAAAACATTTAATTTAAATAATGCTCCAGATATTGCCCAAACCATAGCGGTAACTTGTTTTGGATTAGGTATAGGTTGCCATATGACAGGATTACATACTTTAAAAATAAAAGAAACAGATAGACTAGAAGCTTTGCAAAACGAACTATCAAAACTTGGAGCAAATGTTAATATTACCAATGATAGTTTGACTTTAAAAGAGAATTCAAAAATCAATGAAAATATCGTTATAAAAACCTATCAAGATCATAGAATGGCAATGGCATTTGCTCCATTAGCATTAAAAGTTCCTATTGAAATTGAAGAATCTGAAGTGGTTTCTAAATCTTATCCAAGTTTTTGGAAAGATTTACAAAGTATTGGTTTTCAAATTTCAGAAAAATAAATGTTTCTATACGTCTAGCAAATAGGGCGCTATAGTTACTATTTTTAGAGAATAAAAAAAATAAACATCAAAACACTTGACAACGCCTATCTCACAATCGTATATTTGCACGCTGTTGTAAAATTGGCAAGAAAACTTGCAAATTACAACTTATAACTATTTTAAAATTCACAAATGAAATTATCTCATTTTCAATTCAATTTACCAAAAGAACTTCTTGCAGAATATCCAGCCGAAAACCGTGACGAATCTCGTTTAATGGTAATCAACAGAGCGAAAAAAACTATAGAGCACAAATTATTTAAAGATGTTATTGATTATTTCGGAGACGGTGATGTTTTGGTTTTAAATAATACCAAAGTTTTTCCAGCTCGTTTATACGGAAATAAAGAAAAAACTGGTGCTAGAATTGAAGTTTTCTTATTGAGAGAATTAAATTCTGAACAACGTCTTTGGGATGTTTTGGTTGATCCAGCTCGTAAAATTAGAATTGGTAATAAACTTTATTTTGGCGATGACGATTCATTAGTTGCTGAAGTAATAGACAATACAACTTCTCGTGGTAGAACATTACGTTTTCTATATGATGGTTCGTATGAAGAATTTCGTAGAAAATTGACAGAACTTGGAGAAACTCCAATTCCTAAATATATCAATCGCGAAGTAACTCCAGAAGATGCTGAACGTTACCAAACGATTTATGCAAAAAATGAAGGTGCTGTAGCTGCTCCAACTGCAGGATTGCACTTTTCTAAACATTTATTAAAACGTTTAGAAATAAAAGGTGTAAAACTAGCAGAAGTAACTCTTCACGTTGGTTTAGGAACATTCAATCCAGTTGAGGTAGAAGATTTATCAAAACACAAAATGGATTCTGAGGAATTGATAATTGATCAAGCAGCTTGTGATATTGTCAATAATGCAAAAGTGAATAAAAAACGTATTTGTGCTGTAGGAACTACATCTATGCGTGCTATAGAAAGTTCAGTTTCGTCGGCTAGAACCTTAAATCCTTTTGATGGTTGGACTAATAAATTTATTTTTCCTCCTCATGATTTTAGTGTTGCCAATTGTATGATTACAAATTTTCACACGCCAAAATCAACTTTATTAATGATGGTTTCAGCTTTTTGCGGACACGATTTAATGAAAAAAGCATACGAAGAAGCTATCAAAGAAGAATACAAATTCTATTCTTATGGTGATGCAATGTTGATTATCTAATACTTCTATTTAAGTTTAATATAAAAAAATCTCGTCTATTTGGCGAGATTTTTTATTTTAAAAACTATTTTTTTTAATCAACTTGATAAACAAGTTTTACAGTGATGTTGGCCGTTTTGTTTTTAGCAGTTGTGTTAAACGAACCTCCATAAGAAAAATCTTCTGAAGAATTTTGACCCGTAATTTGAAAAACACCCATATCAGATTTTTTTAATTTTCCTAAACCAGCACCAGCATTGGTGGCGATACTTTTGGCTCTAGCATTTGCATCTTTTGTTGCTTCGGCAATCATTTGAATTTTTAATTCGGCTAATTTTGTATAATAATATTCAGGTGGATTGGAGTAAAATTCAATTCCAGAGTTTATCAATTCACTGGATTGTCTTGATATTTCTTCAATTTTATTTACTTCTTTAGACTGTACTGTAACTGTTTGAGTCAATGTAAATCCTGTAAATATTTGTTGTTTTGTTGTGCCATTTTCATTGTAAGTAAAATCAAAATCTTTATTAAAATTGACTGCAGAGAAAACAATTTCACTTGAGTTAATTCCTTTTGAGAGTAGGTATGCTTTGATTTTTTCTCTATCAGCATCAAGCGAAGCATAAGCTTCCTTTAAGGTCATGCTTTTTTTAGAAAAACTACCACTCCAAACAATTAAATCAGAGACAAAATCTTTTTTGCCTAATCCAGTTACACTAATAGTATCACTACTTTGGTTTCTGTTTTTGAATGCATTAGAAAATAAAAAAGCCGAAATGATAACTGCAAGTGCAATAATAATTGAGTTTGCGTTGGTCTTCATAAAAGTAGAATTTAGAAAATAAAAGTAATAAATTATTTCATTACTAAATAACAAACGTAAATTCTTATTTTTTCTTATTTTTACAACTATAAAAATTAGAAAATGACATTTCAAAACTCACGCGAATTTGCTCAAAAATTGGATCAGGAAGATGTGCTGCATCATTATAGAAACGAATTTATTTTTCCGCAGCATAATGATAAAAACGTCATTTATTTTACAGGAAATTCTTTAGGATTACAACCTAAAAGAACCAAGAAATATGTAGATGATGTTATGAACGATTGGGGAAATCTTGCCGTTGAAGGACATTTTTATGCCGAAAAACCTTGGTGGGATTATCACGAACGTTTTGCAAATCCGTTGAGTAAAATTGTTGGAGCAAAACCTTCAGAAGTTACAGTAATGAATACTTTAACGGTTAATCTTCATTTGATGATGGTCTCATTTTATAGACCTTCAAAAACACGTTATAAAATAATTTGTGAAGAAAAAGCATTTCCATCAGACCAATATATGTTTCAAAGTCAAGTCCAATTTCATGGTTTTACAACCAAAGATGCTATTGTTGAAATAAAACGTAGAGAAGGTGAACACAACATTAGGATTGAAGATGTTTTAGCAAAAATAAATGAAGTTGGTGATGCATTAGCATTAGTGCTCATTGGTGGTGTAAATTATTATACGGGTCAAGTTTTTGATATGCAAAAAATAACTGAAGCTGGTCATCAAGTTGGCGCTATAGTGGGTTGGGATTTGGCACATGCAGCAGGAAATATTGCGCTTGAACTTCACAATTGGAATGTAGATTTTGCATGTTGGTGTAGTTATAAATATATGAATTCTGGACCCGGAAATGCTTCAGGGTGTTTTGTTCATGAAAAGCATCATAACAATTCAGAATTACCTCGATTTGCAGGTTGGTGGGGACACAATAAGGAACGAAGATTTAAAATGGAACCTAATTTTGACCCTGTTCACGGTGCAGATGGTTGGCAAATTAGCAACTTACCTATACTTTCTTTAGCACCATATCTTGCTTCAGTAGAAATGTTTGACGAAATTGGGATGGATGCTTTGATTCAGAAAAGAGATAAAATTACTTCTTATTTAGAATTTATTTTACACGAAATAGATAAAGAAGTCGATAGTACTTTCGAAATAATAACACCTTCAAATCCTGCAGAACGTGCTTGCCAATTATCGGTTTTTCTTCACGGAGAAGGCAGAAGTCTTTTTGATTATTTAATGAAAAATGGAGTAATAACAGATTGGCGTGAACCAAATGTTATTCGATTAGCACCTGTACCATTATATTGTTCTTTTGAAGATATGTATGATTTTGGACAGATTTTAAAAAGAGGAATTTTATCAAACAATTAAATTGTAAATACTACAAAGTATTTTTTTACACAAATAATAATGACAAAAGAACAAATCATACAAAACTTCGATCCAAGTCAACCTGGATTAGCAGACGCTACAATTTTCGGATTGCCATTTTCATCAGTACAAAGCGAAATTATTATTATTCCTGTACCTTGGGAAGTAACAGTTAGTTATGGTTCTGGTGCATCACTTGGTCCAGAAGCAATATTAGAAGCATCATTTCAAGTAGATTTAAATCATCAAGACTTTCCGGAACTTTGGAAAATAGGCATGCATTATGCTGAAATACCTGAATCTTGGAAAAAAAACTCTGATAAATATAAAGCATTAGCGCAACCAATAATTACTGCTTTAGAAAATGGAGAAGAGATAAAAAACACTCTAAAACTTCAAAAAAACTTAGATAAAATAAATGTTATTTGTCGTGAGATGCATTCAGAAGTTAAAGAAAAAGTTTTGTTTTGGATGAATCAAGATAAAAAAGTAGTGCTACTTGGCGGTGATCATTCCACACCTTTGGGTTATTATGAAGCATTGGCTTCTAAATATGATAATTTTGGAATTTTGCACCTTGATGCTCATATGGATTTGCGAATTGCTTACGAAGGATTTACATATTCTCATGCTTCGATAATGTACAATGCATTGCAAATTCCTCAAATATCAAAAATTGTTCAAGTAGGAATTCGAGATTTTTGCGAACAAGAAGTAGATGTTGTCAAACAAGCAAACGGAAGGGTTTTAGTAAATACGGATAGTGATTTAAAAGCCGAATCATTTACTGGAAAAACCTGGCAACAACAATGTGATGCCATTATTGCAACATTGCCTCAAAAAGTATGTATTAGTTTTGATATTGACGGAATGTACCCATGGTATAGTCCAAATACAGGAACGCCAGTTCCAGGAGGAATATCATTTGAGCAAGCAACCTATCTTTTTAATAAATTAGCAGAAAGCGATAAAGAAATTATTGGCTTTGATTTGGTTGAAGTAGCTCCAGGAGAAAATGATGATTGGGATGGAAATGTAGGCGCAAGAATGCTTTTTCATATGTGTGGGGTTTTAGCTAAAAACAATGGGATGAATGTAGGCGAAAGAATAGATTTTCCAAGATTTTAAAGAGTTAAAAGTGATTAAAAGTAAAAGGCGATCAATTTTGAGCGTCTTTTTTTTATATTTGATATATACTTAAAATTAAAAAATGCTCAAAAAAACACTTCTATTTCTTCTTTCAATATTTCTTCTAATCACAATTTTTGTTTTTGGTTATTTACAATACACAAAACCACAATACGAAGGTGAGGTAAACATAAAAAACATTCAAAAAGAAACAACCGTTTATTATGATGAATATGGGATTCCGCATATTTATGCCAATTCACGAAAAGATGCTATGACCACTTTGGGTTATGTTCATGCTCAAGACAGATTATGGCAAATGGAATTAATTCGAAGAATTGCACCAGGAAGACTGTCAGAACTATTTGGAAGAAAAGCATTGCCAAATGACGTTTTTTTTGCTGGAATTGGTTTAGACGAAAACTCAGAACAAGCAATTGCTAAACTGGATAAAAACTCTGAATCCTATCAATTATCAATGGCTTATCTTGATGGTGTCAATCAATATATTGAAAATGGGAAAACGCCAATAGAGTTTCAATTAGTTGGTGTTCAAAAAGAAAAATATACGCTCAAAGATGTTTATAATATTTTTGGCTACATGGCTTTTAGTTTTGCAATGGCGCAAAAAACAGATCCATTATTAACAGATATTCGGGATAAATTTGGTGCTGAATATCTCAAAGATTTTGGATTAGATGGTTCTTTGGGAACAGAAAAACTTAAGAGTTTTAAAGGAAAATCAAATCAATATTCAGAGATTTCAAAATCAATTGCTAGTTTACTAGATGCTTCACCAGTGCCTTCATTTATAGGAAGTAATAGTTGGGTAATTGGTAGTCAAAAAACAAAATCGGGAAAAGTTATTTTTGCCAATGATCCACATATCGGGTTTTCGCAACCTTGCACGTGGTATGAAGCACATATTGTGACACCAGATTATGAAATGTATGGCTATTATCTTGCCGGAACACCTTTCCCACTTTTAGGTCACAATCACAATTATGCTTATGGATTGACTATGTTCGAAAACGATGATTTAGATCTATTTCAAGAAGAAGAAAATCCAACAAATGCCAATCAATACAAAACAAATACAGGTTATAAAAATTTTACTTTCCGTCAAAAAACAATAAAAGTAAAAGACAGCACTTCAGTAAATTTAAATATTAAAGAATCCATTCACGGACCCATTATGAATGGTTTATTGACTACTTTAAAATCAAAAAAACCAATTGCAATGTCTTGGATTTATACCCAACAAAAAAATCAAATACTCGAAGCAGTGCATTCTCTTTCTAATGCTCCTTCTTTAGAAGATTTTCATAAAGGAATTGGTCTTATAACTGCGCCAGGATTAAACATTATGTATGGTGATGCCAAAAACAATATTGCTTGGATTACTTCAGGTAAATTATACAAAGTTGATGCCTCTGTAAATTCAAATTTTATTTTAAACGGAGCAAACGGAATAGATGATAAAAAAGAATTTTTAAATTTTGATGATAATCCTTCGGCAATAAATCCTACTTGGAATTACGTTTATTCTTCTAATAATCAACCAGAAGCAATCAATAATTATTTGTGTCCAGGATATTATTTACCAAAAGATCGTGCCATGCGTATCAACTCACTTTTGCTACCTAAAAACAATTGGACAAGTACAGATGTCAAACAAATGATAAATGACAATACTTCTGCAATGGCAACAAGTATTGTGAGAAATCTTTCAAATAATATTCGTGAAATTGATTTAAATACCAACGAGAAAAAAGCACTCCAAATTTTAAAAAGCTGGTCAGGTTCGAATAATTTAAATGATGTTGCGCCAACAATTTACAATAAATGGATGTATTGTTACCTCAAAAACACTTTTAAAGATGAGTTGGGCGAAGATGATTTTAAAGCTTTATTAGGAACTCATATTATCAAACAAGTGTTGGAAAATCAGAGTAAAAATGAATCTTCGGTTTGGTGGGATAATAGAACAACAAAAAATAAAAAAGAAACGCGAGCAGAAATTTTATTACTTTCCTATCACGAAGCCATTGCAGCATTAGAAAAACAATTAGGAAATGAAGTTGCTGTCTGGACTTGGAACAAAGTGCATACATTAGAACATCAACATCCATTAGGACAAGTAGCGGCATTGAAAAGTTTTTTTAATGTCGGAAAATTTGAAATAAATGGATCCAATGAAGTCATCAATAATATGATGTTTTTATTTGATGAAAGCGGAAAAAATGAAGTAAAAGCTGGACCTTCAACCCGAAGAGTTATTGATTTTTCAGATATCGAAAACAGTTATAGTATATTACCAACAGGACAATCCGGAAATCCAATGAGTAAACATTATAGCGATCAAGCCGAAATGTACAACAAAGGTCAATTTCGTAAAATGAAATTGAATAAAACAGAGATTGAGAAGACTTCAACTAAGTTGGTTTTTAAACCTAATTAATAGAATTAATGTGTTATTATTTGTAAAATCTGTGTTTAAAATCAATAACTTTGCAAAACCGTTTATAAAATTTCAATGCAAACTCCTCAAAAAATAGCCATTGTAGGTTCTGGATTAGTCGGAACTTTATTGGCAATTTATCTAAAAAAATTAGGCCATACTGTTCACGTTTATGATAGAAGTGCCGACATAAGAACTGTCGAATTTTCTGGTCGTTCTATCAATTTAGTGATGTCTAACAGAGGTTGGAAAGCAATGGAAGATGTTGGTTTGGGTGATGAAATTAGAAAAATCGGAATTCCAGTAGATAAACGAGCCATTCATACCCAAGATGATAAATTAAATTATCAATACTACGGAAAAGAAGGTGAAGCTATTTTTTCGCTCTCAAGAGGACTTTTGAACAGAAGAATGATAGATTTGGCTGAAGATGCAGGTGTAGAATTCTTTTTTAATCGCAAGATTTGGGATGTTTCTTTAGCAACTGCAACTTTATTTGAAGGCGAAACAGAACAAGGCGAATGGACAGAATTAGCATACGATAAAGTTTTTGGTGCCGATGGTGCTTTTTCAAGAATTCGTCACCGAATGCAACGTCAATCGATGTTTGATTATTCGCAGGAATTTATGAAATTGGGTTATAAAGAATTGCATATTCCTGCCAATCCAGACGGAACACATAAAATTGATAAAAATTCCTTGCATATTTGGCCAAGAGGCAACTTTATGTTGATGGCCTTATCCAATTTAGACGGTACTTTTACCTGTACTTTGTTTATGCCTTTTGAAGGAGAAAACTCGTTCGAGCAATTAAAAGACGAAGCAAGTTTAGTAGCCTTTTTTGCAAAATATTTCCCAGATACCAAAGCAGTAATTCCAGATTTGGTCAAAGATTTCTTCAAAAACCCAACCAGTTATTTGGCCATAATGAAATGTTATCCTTGGACCTACGAAAATAAAGTGGCTTTAATTGGCGATTCTGCTCACGCTATTGTTCCTTTTTATGGACACGGAATGAATGCTGGTTTTGAAGACATTACGATTCTAAACGAAATGATTCAAAAATATGGCGACGATTGGAAAACTATTTTCTCTGAATATCAAAAATCACGCAAACCCAATGCAGATGCAATTGCAGAACTTTCTAGAAGAAATTTTGTAGAAATGAGCACCAAAACGGCAGACGAAAAGTTTCTTTTGCAAAAGAAAATTGAAAAGTGGTTTTCTGATAAACATCCAGATAAATGGAAACCGCTGTACAGCAGAGTAACGTTTAGTTTGCAACCTTACTCTGAAGCATTAGCTATTGGCGATTTCCAAAATAAAATTATGGAAGAAATTTTAGCATTAGAAAATATTGAAACTATTTGGAATAGCGAAATCGTAGAAAATAAAATTCTAGAATTGCTGAATGCTAATTAAAATTATTTCTTCACTACTTTCTCCACCTTAACACCTTTATCAGTAAAGATTTTCACAAAATAGGCTCCTGTTTTTTTATTGCTTAGGTTGATGGTAGTTTTCTCTTCGTCTTTCAAAAAAGTATCGGTTAATCGTCCTTGAACATCATAAACTTGAACAGTTTTGATGCTTCCTTTTGAAGTTATATTCAAAATATCAGAAACTGGATTTGGGAAAACCGAAACCGATTTATTCTCAAATTCATTGACACCCAAAACCGAAACAGTAGTTACTGCAGTATTTGTAATAATCGGGAAATTATAATCAAAATAAATATCGGCTTTGTTCGAAACCGTGTTTCCTAAAACCAAATCGCTTTTGGTTTTGATTTTAAAAGCCACAAAACCGTGACTTGCAGGTTCATTGTCTATTTCGGCTGGCAATTGAATATTCTCGAAAATAAACTCAATTTTGTCGCCTGTAACTTTGGTTTCATATGGATGAGAAGCAGAAATTAATTGCAACGAAGCAATATCAAATTTAGTCGTATCAATCACATCTTTCACGACAATATTCTCAGCAGCTGCAGTTCCAGAATTCTGAAAATGAATAATATAATGCAAATAATCGCCTACTTTTTCTGGAGTAATCGTGTTACCTTCAAGACAAATTTTGTCATTTGGATCAAAAGAGCCTATGACAGTTTGTGCAAAAGCAAAAGTATTGTCAGCAGTAGTTTCATCTCCAGAAACTGGGTCAATTGAAGCTGTAAAATGCAACACATCATCAATATTTACCGCAGGTGTTTCCATTGGCGAATTGACATTCAAAGTAAAATCAATAGTTCTACTTTCAAAAGGCAATAGATTATTGTAACTCCAATTCAAAGTATTCAACGTTTGAGCAGAAAGAGCAGGATTTGCCGAAACAAAATCTAAAACGGCATCATCAAAAACTAGATTGATATTTCCCGAAAGAGTTTGGTTGCCTTTGTTTTTATAAACCAATTGATAGGTTGCGTCAAATCCTGGTCTGGCATTTCTTAATGGCATAATTATTATTTCTAAATCGTTATGAATACCATTTGGTGTGATACAGAAATTTTGGTTTTGCGTTGTGCCATCTAATAAAGGAAAATTTAAAATAGCAGAAAGAGGAGAAGATATAAAATAAGGATTTTCAAATTCTGGTGTCATAGTGAAGTTACCAGTTTGCGTATAGAAAGAATATTTACCTAAATTATTAGTGAAAATTGTACTAGAAACAACACTATCATTTATATTTACTTTTGTTGCCATTGCAGGTAAATCAGTATTATCACAACCATTATTATTGACATCAAGTGAAATGGTTCCCGTAATTAAATTATTAATGCCACCAGGAACAAATGAACAGTAGGAATTGACTTGAGTAAAAGGATAAACTAAACTTTGAACAATTTGAACATCTCCTTCATTTGCACAAACAAATACCAAATTTGGATTATTATATCCAAAAAAATTATTATTACCTTCATAATCAAACCCTGTTCCGTTTTTTAAATTTAAATAAATTAAATTTGGATTGTCACTAATTTCAATTCTATTTTGGGAATTATATGGATTGTTTACTTTACTAAAGTCTAGACTAGTAAATAAATTATTAGAACAAAATACTTGATAAAGTAGAATTAAATTTTGTAAATCTAAACTTGTTAATTGATTGTCCATACATACTAAATATTCCAGATTTACTAAACTTGATAAATCTAATGTAGTTAAAAGATTATTGGAACAGTCTAAACCTTTTAAATTCAAAAGGTTAGAAACATTAATTGTATTCAAAAGATTGTACGAACAATTAAATTTAATAAGATTATTAAGGTTGGAAACATCAATTGTGTTTAAATTATTATATGAGCAATTTAAATCAGTTAAATTAGTATTGTTAGATAAATCAATTGTGTTTAAATTATTATATGAGCAATTTAAATCAGTCAAATTAGTATTGCTTGATAAATCAATTGAATTTATATTGTTATCCCCAAAATTTAATTCAGTCAATGCAATATTATTTGAAACATCCAAAGTATTTAAATCATTACCATAGCAATTAAATTTTTTTAAATTTATTAAATTAGAAACATCAATACTATCTAAATTGCTGGAACTACAATTTAACTCAATCAAACTACTAATAGAACCAAGATTTAATGAGCTAATTTCCGATGATTCTACAAAAAATAATTTTTTCAGATTAAACAAATTGCTTACGTCTAATGCTGTAGATACTTCATACAAAGACAAAGTTTCTAGGTTTATTAAAGGAGTCAAGTTTAATGTTGCTGCTGAATTTAGATAATTAATCTGTAAATTAATTAAGTTAATACAAGTAGAAAAATCTAAAACAAGAGATTGTCCAGAAATTCCTAAATCTGTCAAATTAACCTGACTACTTAAATCAACTGTATTTAAATTATTGCCAAAACATACAATTTTTTTTAAGTTTGTTGCATTATTAAGTATAAGTGTAATTAAATTATTATCGTTACAATTTAAAGATTGAAGGTTAATTAAATTAGAAACATTTAAATTAGTTAATTCGTTTTCATTGCAAAATAAATTAACTAAATTTGTTAAGTTTGAAACAACTTCTAAATCCCATAAATTATTATATGAACAATCTAATTCTGTAAGATTTGTAAAATATTCTAAACCACTTAGATTATTTATTCTTGGTTCATTTTCACTAGAAATATTTAAAACAGTAACCACCAAAGCTTCACTCACCTGAATTTCACCGTCACTATTAGTGTCAATAACTGGTTGGTAATTCAATAGTTTGTTTTTAAAATTCGCATCAGGAATAGTCACAATCTGCGCCTTAACAGTTACAGAAACCAAAACTAAAAACAGGAAGTAGTATAGATTTTTCATAATAATTTAGATTCAAAAGATTACTAATAAGATAAAACGTAAACATCTCAAAGTTAAGGATTTTTATTTGATTTTTACGGAGCCAATTAGAATTCGATGGGTTTGAATGAGTATTCGATGGTTTTCACCGAGAATTCGATAAAATCATTTTTGTGTATTGATACTATAAAATGACAAAACGGTATGATAAAACCCAAATGGAAGTTCTATAATACCGTTTTGTTTATAATAAAATTTAGAAAGTTTACTATCAAAAAATAACATTCAATCTTGTTTCTTTTCTCTATTTTCTATTCTCTTTCCTCTGCCTAATGCCTATTGCCTAAAAAAACTATTTCTTAAACATTTTCATTAAAATCCCAAAAGCACCACGAATAAAACTAGCACTAGTAACCACTTTTACAACCGATTTTCCGATAACAGTTGCCGTACTTGGTTCGTTGCTTTTTTTCTCTTCTTGTTGCACTTCTTCAGCTTGTTGCACAGCCGAATCAATTTTTTTGGTCAACATTTCATAAGCGCTATCACGATCAATTGCTTCAGCATATTTTCTAACCAATTTTGATTTTGAATTGATTGCAGTAATTTCAGAATCGGTCAGAATATCCATTCTGCTTTGTGGCGCACGCATCATTGTTGCGGCAAGTGGCGTTGGAATTCCTTTTTCGTTTAAGGCAGTAACCAATGCTTCCCCAATTCCTAGAGAAGTTAGTAATTCGTCAGTTTTATAAAAATCCGATGTTGGGTAATTGTCCGCCGTCATTTTGATAGATTTTCTGTCATTGGCAGTAAAGGCTCTCAAAGCATGTTGAATTTTCAATCCCAATTGTGCCAAAACACCACTCGGAACATCCATAGGATTTTGTGTTATAAAGAAGACACCAATTCCTTTAGATCGAATCAATTTGACCATCGTTTCGATTTGGTCAAGCAAAGTTTTGCTCGCTTCATTAAAAATCAAATGTGCTTCGTCTATAAACAGTACTAACTCTGGCTGATCGGCATCGCCTTTTTCGGGCATTTGTTGGTATATTTCTGCCAAAAGGCTCAACATAAAAGTCGAGAATAATTTGGGTTTGTCTTGAATGTCGGTCAAACGAATGATATTGACAAAGCCTTTTCCGTTTTCGTCAAAACGCATCAAGTCATTAATATCAAACGAAGTTTCTCCAAAAAACAAATCGCCACCTTGTTGTTCGAGTTCAATAATTTTTCTCAAAATAGTTCCCGTTGTCGAAGTCGATATCTTACCATAACTTTCTTCAATATCTTCTTTTCCTTCTTCGGTAATATAATTCAGCACTTTTTTGATGTCTTTCAAATCCAACAAAGGCATTTTATTATCGTCACAATATTTAAAAATTACCGAAACTACTCCGGCTTGCGTATCATTCAAATCTAGAATTCTAGAGAACAAAACAGGACCAAATTCGGTAACTGTGGCACGAAGTCTCACGCCATTTTGCTCAGAAAGAGTCATTAATTCTACAGGAAAACTAGAAACTGCATACGGAATATTGATTTTGGTGTGACGTTCTGTGATAAAAGATTTTTCTTCTCCAGACATTGCAATACCAGAGAAATCTCCTTTTATATCCATCATCAAAACCGGAATACCAAGAGCAGATAATTGTTCAGACAAAACCTGAATGGTTTTGGTTTTACCAGTACCAGTAGCACCAGCAATCAATCCGTGACGGTTTAACGTTTTTAGAGGTATTTTTACATGAGCTTCTGTTAATGCTTCGCCATCAAGCATTGCGGCACCAAGAGTGATGCTTTCTCCTTTTGAAGTATATCCTTCAGTAATTGTCTGAATAAAATTTGTTTTTGTGTCCATATATAATGAGCGCTTTTATTAATTTGAAATGCTTCGCAAGATATTAATTTTTTTAGCAACCTATAATAATCCCTCTTTTTAAAATTTTTGTTAAAATATAATTAAAATAGGAGAAATAATTATCTTGTAATAGCTTGTGCAATATTTTGAATGATTACTACGTTATAGTATATATTGTTGCTTAAATATTTGTAAAATTAAGATTTAGCACTTCTTTTTTGAAATATATTTAAAATCAAATTTTTATTAAAAAAAAGGAGTCTTAAATTAATTACAATTAAATTAAAAAAAGTTTTTTTATTTAAACTAAAAAATTAAATTTGCTCCTATTCAAAAATTATTTACAACTAAATTATAATTATTTAAAACTATTAAAATTAGAAAAAATGGCAAACGTTAAAAAAGAAGGTAATTCAAACGGAGGAGGAATGTTCTCAGGATTAGTAATCATTGCATGTATTTGTGTTGGATGGATTATCTGGAATTTCATTATGGGTAATGGTTCAAATTTTGAAGGAGGAGTTAATACAGGAACACCTTTAAAAGGAAATTATTTAGCAATGGTATACAAAGGAGGACCAATTGTACCTGTTTTAATGGGACTATTGTTAATGGTGGTTGTTTTCTCAATTGAAAGATACTTTGTAATTACTAAAGCTACTGGAAAAGGAAATTTAGATCAATTCATGAAAAATGTTCAAACGAGCATTAAAAGTGGAAATATTGATGAAGCAATTTCTGCTTGTGACAAACAACAAGGTTCAGTTGCAAATGCAATTAGATCTGCGTTAGTTAAATACCAAGATGTTAAAAAAGAAGGATTCAATAGTGAAGAAGCTGCAGAAACAATTCACAAAGAAATCGAAGAAGCAACATCTTTAGAAATGCCAATGTTAGAGCAACACATGACAATTTTATCTACTTTGGTTTCTTTAGGAACTCTTGCAGGATTGTTAGGAACTGTAACAGGGATGATTAAAGCATTTGCTGGATTAGCAGGTGGTGGTGGAGCAGATTCTGCTGAACTTGCAAATGGTATTTCTGAAGCATTGATTAATACTGCTACAGGTATTTCGACTTCTGCATTAGCAATTATTTGTTATAATTTCTTTACTTCAAAAATTGATAGCTTAACGTATGCAATTGATGAAGCTGGAACTACAATCGTAAATACTTACAGACACTTCAGAGGTAGCTTAAAACAATAATTTTGATATTTAATATCAATAAAAAATACATAAAACAATGGCAATAAAAATGAAAAAAAAATCAACATCTACCGATATGACGGCGATGTGTGATGTTGCATTCCTTTTGCTTACGTTCTTTATTTTGACTGCTACTGCTAAAGTTCCTGAGGTAATGCCTGTTGATACACCTGCATCAACGGTACAAACGAAGTTGCCAGAAAAAAATCTAGCTACTTTAACTGTTGGAAATGGTAAAGTGTTTTTTGACGTTAAAGGAAAAGATGTTCGAGCAAGAGCACTTGAATTGATGAGCAATAAATACGGAGTAAAATTTTCAGATGAAGATGTTGATAAATTTTCAAAAATGGAAAGTTTTGGTGTGCCAATAGGAAGCCTAAAACAAATTCTTGACATGAAACCTTCAGAAAGAAGTAAAGCACAACAACCAGGAATACCTAAAGATTCACTTGATAATCAATTAGCAGATTGGATACAAAATGCCCGTATTGCTAATATTGAAACTCAAGATAAAGAACTTGAAATCGCTATAAAAGGTGATGCAAAAGAAGAATATCCAGTTATTAGAAAAGTAATGGATATTTTGCAAGACCAAAAAATCAATAACTTTAGTTTGGTTACTGGTTTAAGAGGAAAAGAAAAATAATTAAAATAAAGACACTAAAATGGCTGAATTAAATACCGGCGACGGTGGAGGCGGAAAAGGTGGCAAAGTAAGAAGTAAAAAGCAAAACTCAAAAGTCGATTTGACTGCTATGGTTGATTTGGCTTTCTTATTAATCACGTTCTTTATGCTTACAACCACTTTGTCTAAACCCCAATCTATGAATTTGGGATTGCCAGATAAAGAAGATAAACCAGAAGATAAAATTGAACAAAAAGTAGATGAGAATCGTACATTAACAATTTTAATGGGTGCAAACAACCAAGTAAAAATTTTTAGAGGTTTTCTAGCTACTCCAAAACTTGCACCAAAAACGGTTGTTTATGGAAAGGATGGTTTACGTAATGATTTATTGCAACAGAAAAAAGCTGTTCTTGAATATAGTACCGCCAAAGGTAAACCAGATCAAGGTATGATTGTGATTATCAAACCTAGTAAAAAATCTAATTATCGAAACTTAGTAGATGTACTTGATGAAATGGCTATTGTTGGTGTTCCTACTTATGCAATTGTAAATGATTACACACCAGAAGAAACAAAACTATTAGGAGATTCTGCAACTGCTGCACCAGCAACGCCAGCAACAACTCCAACACCATAATTTATTAATCTAATTAAAAAATAAAAAGACATGAAATTAGATTTATTAAAAAATCAATGGTTAGATATCGTTTTTGAAGGACGAAATAAACTCTATGGAGCTTACGAATTAAGAAAAACTAATAGTAAGACAACTTTTAGGTCTCTTATTATAGGTGGAATCATTTTTACTTTCTTAGTAAGTATTCCTGTATTGGCAAATTTGCTTCCAGATAATAATGACGAAGCGGTATTAGACCAAAAAATAACAACGGTTAAGTTACCACCAAAAGAAAAACCGAAAGAAAATTTACCACCACCACCGCCACCGCCACCAAAAGTGGATCAAGTAAAATTTGTGAAACCAGTAGTTGCCAAAGCGGAAGAAGTAGTTGAAGAACCACCAAAAATTAAAGAAATTGTCGATAAAAAAATCGGTGCTGAAACAATAAAAGGTGATCCAGATGCTGAATTAACAGTAGAACCTGTTGGTAATGGTCCTAAAGATGTAGTAGAAGAAGATAATAATATCTACAATACTGCTGGTATCGAAGTAAAACCAGATTTTCCTGGAGGAATTGAGAAATTCTACAAATATGTAGGTAAAAATTATCAAGTTCCAGAAGAAGAAGGATTGAAAGGAAAAGTATTCGTATCGTTCGTAGTTGAAAAAGATGGTTCATTAACAGATATCAAAGTAATTAGAGATATAGGTTATGGAACAGGAAAAGAAGCTATTCGTGTTTTAAAATCTTGTCCAAGATGGAATCCAGGTGAACAGAATGGTAAGAAAGTAAGAGTATTATATTCTTTACCAATCAATATCCAATCAGCAGAATAATGCTAGGCAAAATAGTTATTAATTTCAAGAAGAAATCGCTCATTGAGCGGTTTCTTCTCGTTATAAGAATGTTGTTTTTTGTAATTTATTTGTCGTTTGGACTTATAATTATTTTTTGGAAAAAATTACCATTTACAATGCCGTATAATTATAGAATTGCTTTAGGGGTTCTATTAATTGTATATTCTTTTTTTAGGTTCTTTAGATTTTTTAATTCAAATGAAGAGTAATCATGAGAAAATACCTTAACCTTTTTATTCTTATAGGCATCACTTTTTTAATTGTTAAATGCAATAAAAAGAAAGATCAAGAAACCATTTTAGAAGGAACCACTACCATTTTAGTTGATGAAACGTTAACCCCAATTGTTGAAGATCAAGTTCAAATATTTGAAAGTATCTATAAAGCAAAAATAAAAATTGAGCCAAAATCAGAATCTGAAGTAATTCAAGCTTTAGTAAATGGAAGCTCAGGAATTGCAATTCTTTCAAGAAAACTTACAATTGAAGAAAATAAAATTTTCGCGAACAAAAAAATTGTCCCAAAAGTAACTCCTTTTGCCAAAGATGGTATAGCATTAATTTCAAATATAAGCAATAAAGACACTTTAGTTGCGTTAAATGATATAGTTGATTTCATAAAAGGAAAAAAAGTAAATACCATAAAAGGATTGGTTTTTGACAATCCGAATTCAAGTACAGTTAGATATTTTTGTGAATTGGCAGGTTTAAAAAAATTACCTGACAACGGTATTTTTTCATTTAAAACCAATAATGAAGTTATTCAGTATATAGCTCAAAACAATGGAATGATTGGAGTTGTAGGAATAAATTATATCTTTGAGCCTTCAAGTTCTATGCGTGATATAGTTACAAAAGTTAATGTATTAGATGTAAAAAACATCAATGACAATAACTATTATGGTCCAACACAAAATAATATAGCTGAAGGAAAATATCCTTTGGCACGCGATTTGTATATAATCAATTGTCAAGGATTTGCTGGATTAGGAATGGGATTCACCTCTTTCATTAAAGGAGATCAAGGACAACGAATAGTTTTAAAATCAGGATTAGTACCCGTACAAGTTCCTCCAAGAACCATTCGAATTAGAAACAAAATTAGTAATGACAAGAAATAAAATTAATTACACGAAGATGAACACAATTAAGATTTTCAGTTTGGCATTAATGGCAACTGTAACCGTTAGTAAAGCACAAGATATAGAAGTAGCCAAGAAGGCAATAGATGCTGAACAATTTGAAAAAGCAAAATCTATGTTGAAATCAAGTCTTCAAGCAAAACCAGGTAATGGAAAAGCTGCTTTTCTTTTGGGTAACGTCTATTTGAAACAAAACATAGAAGATTCAGCAAAAATATTTTTCCAAAAAGGATTAACTGGAACTGAAGGTGCAAAATTTAATTATATAGGTTTAGGTCAGATTGATTTAGACAACAATAATCTTGCTGCAGCTCAAGCAAATTTTGGTCAAGCAACAAAAGACTTAAAGAAAAAAGACATCGAAGAATATATTTATATTGCTAAAGCGTATATGAATACAGATAAGCCTAATTATAAATTGGCTTTAGAAACATTAAACAAAGCAAAAGCAATAAATCCGTTAGATGCAAATGTTCAATTGGCTTTGGGTGATGCTTTTTATGGTGACAAAAACCAAAACGAAGCTTATGCAGCTTATAGAAATGCTTTTCAAACCGATCCTTCTTTGATTCGTGCAAAAATGCAATTAGGAGTTTTGCTAAAAGGAGCAAAAGCCTACACCGAAGCAGTAAAAGCGTACGATAATGTTGTAGCTACCAATCCAGAATATGGTCCAGTTTACAGAGAATTGGCAGAAACCTATTACTATTGGGGAAATAACGAGCCAAGAAAATATACAGAATACATCCAAAAAGCATTACCATATTACGAAAAATATATGAGCTTGACCGATTATTCATTAACCTCTCGTATGCGTCACGCCGACTTTTTAATTCTTGCAAAAGATTATAAAGCATTAGAAGCAGAAGCAAATGCAATGAAAGAATTAGACAAAGTAAACCCAAGAATTTTGCGTTACTTAGGTTATTCAGCATACGAAAACGGAAATGTAGAAGTAGCTTTAAAATCATTACAAGATTTTATTGCCAATCCATCAAACAAAATCATTGCAAGAGATTATATGTATTTAGGTTTAACAAAACTAAAAAAAGCAAATAATATCGAAACCAAAACTATTGACCCAATTTTGTTCGAAGCAGGTGTTGCTGACATCAAAAAATCGGTAGAAATGGAAATCACAATGACCAATGATCTTAGCGAAGTAGGTAAAAAATTATACGAGCAAAAACTATTCAAAGAAGCAGCAGCAATATACGATATTGCAACTTCTAACACCAACTCAAAAAATTATTTACTAGACAATTTCTACCTAGGTAACTCATTATACTACAACAACACCAAAAAAGATGTAGTAAAAGTTAACCCAATGGAATTGCTAATAGCAGATGGAGCCTTTGGCAAAGTCATCGAAAATTCGCCAACCACACAAG
This sequence comes from Flavobacterium sp., assembly GCA_043748275.1. GTDB lineage: Bacteria > Bacteroidota > Bacteroidia > Flavobacteriales > Flavobacteriaceae > Flavobacterium. Next base: position 24,623 of record JAYTNO010000257.1, read on the forward strand.
ATGCCTACATCTTCAGAGCAAGAACCAACAACTTGATGGAAAACGAACCAATGACCATCAAATATTACGAAGATTATGTTCGTGTTGTAACAGAAAAAGGCCCAGAAGAAGTAACTAAAAGCAAATCAAAAATTATAGAATCCTATAATAATCTTGGTGCCAATTATGCCAATACCGACAAAGTAAAAGCAAAAGAATACTTCAACAAAACACTAGCAATAGACCCAACAAACACCTATGCTATAGAGTCTTTAAAATCTTTAAAATAAAAATTCATAACTCAAAAAATCAACCGATAGTTTTACAAAAGCTATCGGTTTTTTTATGAGAAGCACAATCATTTGGCAAATCTATAAAGGGCATTTCCTGCTTTCGCCTTTATCCACATATTTCTTCCTAAAGTCAGAAAATGTGGGATACCAGCTCAATCAGGGCTAGAAACCAACTTGTTTTTTTATCTGGCAAGACACAAAACATAATTCCTTATCTTTGCACTTTACCAAACAAAAATGTTAGCAAAAGAAACACAATTAGCCGTCGAAAAAGGAGAAATGCTCCCATTGATGGAAGAATTTTACACCATACAAGGCGAAGGATTTCACACCGGCACAGCAGCTTATTTTATACGAATTGGCGGTTGCGATGTAGGATGTCATTGGTGCGACGTCAAAGAAAGTTGGAATGCCGAACTGCATCCGCCAACACATATAGAACATATCGTAACCAATGCCAAAATATATGCAGACACAGTTGTAGTAACAGGAGGAGAACCACTAACCTGGGATATGACATTGCTGACAAAAAGTCTTAAAGACAAAAACCTAAAAGTACATATTGAAACTTCTGGAGCATACCCATTAACAGGAAATTGGGATTGGATATGTCTTTCACCAAAGAAAAACAAATTACCCACACAAACCGTATATGATAATGCTAACGAACTAAAAGTAATTATCTACAACAAACACGATTTTATTTTTGCCGAAGAACAGGCTGAAAAAGTAAATCCCAATGCCATATTATTTCTTCAACCAGAATGGAGCAAAAAAGAAGAAATGACACCGCTTATAGTAGATTATGTCATGCAAAACCCAAAATGGAGAGTTTCCTTACAAACACATAAATATTTAAATATTCCTTAAAAGTTAGATAAAAGGGTATTGTTTTTGTGAATTCATATATTTATAATTTAATGCTTTGCAAAGATTGTAATCAAATTTAAAAAAAAATATTATATTTAACCCTTTGAAAAAATACCATAGTTCAATAATTACATTTTTATGAATAAAATTTTATTTTGCATTCTCTTTATATCCATTACTTGTTTTTCGCAAGAAACAAAAATTTCAGAAAACGATCGTATTTATGACAGTACAGAAGCTGGTCTGATTCCTGAATTTGTAGGTGGTCCTCCAGCTCTAGATCTTTACATCAAAGAAAACTACAAAAAACCAGAAGTTAAAAACCTAAAAGGAACTGTTTTTATTTCTTTTATTGTAGAAAAAGATGGTTCGATTACAAATACCAAAACCATTAGAGATATAGGTTATGGTTCAGGAAAAGAAGCTGAACGAATTATGCAACTTTCTCCAAAATGGTATCCAGGAACTTTAGACGAAAAATCCATTCGGGTTTTATATAAAATGGCAATTCCGGTTCAAACCAATAAATAAGAATCAAATCTCAAATAAGGCAACTTGTTTGAGATTTTTACTTTTAACCTGAGTTAGATTGTTATTTTTTTACCACATAGAAATATAGAGTTAAGCAATAAATAAGTCGCTTTGCTCAATTTCAGGTAACAATAACTGTGTTTTGAAAATTTATTTTCTTTGAATACCTTTATTTTCTATGTTTCTATGTGTAAAAACTTTAGTTTAATATTAATCGAATTCAATTTTTACAAAAAAAAATGAAAACACAATTTCTTCTCGATCCTGAAATCACTTTCTTAAACCACGGTTCATTTGGTGCTTGCCCAAAGCCTATTTTCGAAAATTATCAATATTGGCAATTAGAATTAGAAAAAGAACCCGTTCAGTTTATTCAAAAAAAAGCAGCAGGATATTTAAAAACAGCCAAAGATGCTTTGGCAAAATACATTCATTGTGAAAGTTCTGATTTTTTCTTCGTACCAAATCCTACAGTTGCTATTAATACCATAATGCGAAGTTTGGTTTTGCAACCCAATGATGAAATTCTTACTACCAACCACGAATATGGTGCAATGGATAGAACTTGGAATTTTTATTGTGAAAAATCTGGAGCAAAATTAATTCGTCAAAATATTTCACTACCTATTATTTCAAAAGAAAAACTGTTGGAAGAATTCTGGAAAGGATATTCATCAAAAACCAAAGTAGTATTTATAAATCAAATTTCGAGTGCAACAGCATTGATTTTTCCTGTAAAAGAAATTTGTGAAAAAGCAAAACAATTGGGTTTGATTACTATAATTGACGGTGCCCATGTTCCAGGACATATTGATTTGAATATTACAGATTTGAATCCAGATTATTATACCGGAACACTTCATAAATGGATGTTGGCACCAAAAGGTTCTTCTTTTTTGTATGTAAAAAAAGAATTTCAAGATGCCATTGACCCACTGATAGTAAGTTGGGGTTATCAAAGTTTGTCACCAAGTAATAGTAGATTTCTAGATTATCACGAATATCAAGGAACAAGAGATATATCTGCATTTTTGGCAACACCAGCAGCCATTGCATTTTTAGAAGAAAATAATTGGAACCAAGTTTCTCACAATTGCAAACAACTGATTTTGACATACTATAAAAGTTTTTGTGATTTGTTGGGTTCAGAACCAATTTGCCCAATTTCTTCTGACTTTTTAGGACAAATGTGTAGCATTCCTATCAAAACTAAGAATCCATTAGCATTAAAAGAACTCTTGTTTACAAAATATAAAATAGAAATTCCAGTAATGACTATTGATCACGGAACATTTATCAGAATTTCTTTGAATGGTTATAACACCGAAGCAGATTTAGAAATTTTGCGATTGGCTTTGATAAATATTAAAAATGAAACTGATTTAATAATGTAGATTAAGATTAACTTTTTTACAATCAATACTTTAAAAATAAATTCTTTAACATATAAATAATAAATATTTGTTCGTAATATTGCATACTTAAAAATTTAAAATAATGAAAAAAATTATTACCCTTTTCGTTTTTGCAACTTCATTGACTATGTTTTCTCAGAGAACTTGTGCTACAATGGATAAATTACATGAGAAAATGAACTCAAACCCATTGTTTGCAGCTCATCATAAAGAAATAATGGAGTTTATACAAAATCCAGATAATTCACAAACAGTATTTAACAGAAATACAAATCAGCCAGCAGTTGTAGTAACTATTCCTGTAGTTTTTCACGTTTTATATAAAAATGCAGCACAAAATATTTCGGATGCACAGATACAATCACAACTTGATGTTTTGAATAAAGATTTTAGAAAACTAAATACCGATTATTCAAGTGTAGTACCAAGTGCTTTTCAAACAGTTGGTGCCAACATGGAAATTCTATTTGCAAAAGCAACTAGAACACCGTCTGGTGCAACGACAACTGGAATTACAAGAAAATCTGTACCTACTTCATTTGTTTTTGAAGATAGTTATTATTTAACAGCTGGAGAACTTGCTTGGGATACAACACAATATTTAAATATTTGGATAGGTCGTTTTACTGATACTCAATTGCTTGGTTTTGCCTATTTGCCATCTTCAGCAGGAGATCCAAATGATGGTTTATGTATCGGAGATCAGTTTTTTGGAACAACAGGAACTGCTACTGCACCATTTAATAAAGGACGAACAGGTACTCATGAAATAGGACATTATTTTGGGTTATTGCATCCTTGGGGTGATGACGGTAGCAGTTGCGGTACTGCAGCTAACAGTGATGGTGTTTCTGATACGCCTGCAACTTCAAATCCATATTTTGGTTGTCCAACTTTTCCAAACAATGCCAATGCTTGTACATCTTCTACCAACGGTTCTATGTTTATGAATTTTATGGATTATGTAGATGATGCTTGTATGTCATTCTTTACAGTTGGGCAAAAAGGAATTGTTCAAAATACAATTTCTTCAAGTAGAATATCATTGTTATCTTCGATAGGATTAAATACGGCAAATTTTAATGCAATAAATGCAATTAGAGTTTACCCAAATCCAGTGTCGCAATATTTTATGATTTCGTCACTTCAAACACAAATAGATGAAGTAGAAATATATAATACTTTAGGTCAATTGGTAAAAAATCAAAAACTTTCCCAATCTAATAATGTTATTAATATTGATGAATTACCATCAGGAAACTATTATTTGAGAATTTATAACGAAGGTAAATTCTTAAAATCTGATAAAGTGGTTAAGAAATAAAACCCTATAAAATTTTTGAAAATCCCAAAAGCAATTTGTTTTTGGGATTTTTTTATACAAATAGTTTTGCTAAATAATCATAATGTTCACCTTCTGTAATGAATTCACATTGCAAACCATTGGCTATAGCAGTATTTTGTAATGTGTTATAATCAAGATATAACCAAGGAAAAGGTTTCTCGGTTTGGTTTTTGTAGGTTATAGTAAAAGTTAATTCGCCATAATATCCATCGGCAGGAACAAATATGCTTCCGTCCTCATCTTCGTCAAACATATAGATAATATCAGAAGAGTCAATAAGAATTTGCCCATTTGGGTTTAAAAGCGATTTTAATTTTTGAAGGTATTTTGAAGTATCTTTTAAAGTGCCAAAAATTCCAGTTCCGTTCATTAATAATAGGATGGTATCAAATTTTTGGTTTTCAATAGTTAAAACATCTTGAGTTTTTATGTTTTTTATGCCTCGAAGTTCACAAGTTTTTATGGCTCGCGCAGAAATATCAATAGCAGTAACATCAAGCTGTAGATGATTTTGCAAATACAAACTATGACTTCCAGCACCAAAGCCAACATCCAAAATTTTTCCTTTGCATAATTGGAGCGCAGACTGTTCTATTTTTGGCATTTCATTATAAGTTCGAAAAAGATAGGCAATACTCATTTCGTCTGCTTCAGAAATGGAAGTTTCGGTAATAATATCTTCAGGAGAATTATTGGTTTGAAAATCGAGAATGGCTTTTCCGAATAAGTCTAACATAAATTATTTAGGGTTTACTGTTTAAAGTTGTTTAAATTTGTTTCACAAAACAAAAAAAATGCTAAAGCCAACTTTAAACGAAATTCAAAAACTTGCCAAAGATAAGCATATCGAAAACAAAAAGTATTTTGATAAGCTGAAAAAGAAAACGCCTAAGAATTTAGACTATGTGATGCAAGAAATTCACGAGGCAGAGTTCAAACGAACCGATTGTTTGAAATGTGGCAATTGTTGCAAAACAACTGGACCACTTTTTACCAATGCAGATATAGAACGAATTTCAAAACATTTACGCCAGAAACCCCAACAGTTTATAGACCAGTATTTGAGAGTGGATGAAGACAATGATTATGTTTTGCATAACGTACCTTGTACTTTTATTGATGCTGAAAATTACTGTATGATATATGAAGTGAGACCTAAAGCATGTCGAGAATTTCCGCATACAGACCGAAAAAAGTTTCAACAGATTACAGATTTAACGCTAAAAAACGTAGCGATTTGTCCTGCGGCGTATAATATTGTAGAGGAAATGAAGAAAAGAATACTACTTTAAGTAAATAGTTGTATATTAGTTTTTTAAAAATTAATTCTTGACAAGTATGAGAAATATTATTTTAGTCTTTCTTATTGTTTTTTCGTTGAAAGGTTCAGCTTGTAATTGCTTAACTATTCCCGAAGCACAGAAAAAAGCATTAGCAACCAATAAACTAATACTGCTTCATTTTGATAACAGATATGATTTTGATGATGATTATAAAGCAATTTTAAATACCTATCAATATGATGAAAAACAAAATAATCTAATTGATAATTACATATATGTTTGTATTCATGGATTTAATAATGTCCAATATTTTCAAAAATATAATATTGAAAACAAATCTCAATTATTAATTATAGACGCAAATGGGGAAGTTGTTTATCAATTTATAGACTTCAAAAATCCAAATGAATTCGTGAGTGCATTTTTAAATTTTGATATTCAGAAGACATTTTTAACAAATGAGTTAAAGGCTTTTTATAAAAATAAAAATTATAATACAGCCGTGAGAGTTGCTCAAAAGTATTTGGACTATTCGCTGCTAGTTGAGCCAAATTTCCGAAAAAACCTTGTAGATATTAGCAAAGTTTATTTAACAAAAGCTGAAAATAATTTATCTAAAAAAGATTTGTCTTTCATAGAAAAACAACAAAAATTAGAATTGTTTAAATTGTACCAATGGGCTTATGTCAAAAATTTTGCCTTGTTAGAGGAGAAATTAGCTCAATTTGATTCCTCTAAAATTCTTGAAAACAATATAGAAATATATTATTTTTTAAAATATATCTCAGCAAAAGGATTGAAAAGTGAAGAGTTTAATAAAGTTGTAGAAAAAACAAGTACAATTGAAGGATTTGACTATTTTATAAAAAAAGCAAATACAATATTAGAGCTAGAAGTTTAGTTATAAATCAAATACTTTTTTCGCATTGCTTTAAAATCTAGTAGTTCTTTCTCCCAACTATTTCTTATTTCTAATTCAGAAATTCCAGATTCTATTTGTTGTTGAAGTTTTTTTGTCCCTGCTAGTTTAGTAAAAAAAGCATTGAAGAATTTAGATTTATCATTAGTTTCATTGTAGGCTTTTATCAGCCATTTCAATTCTAATTGTTTTACTTTAGTAATAGTTGTTAAATCTTCTCCATAACAAAGTATTCCATTATATAAAGGATCTTTAGCGCCTAAATTTGGTTTTGGAGTAAAACTAAATGGATTGTTTTTTAAGAAAGGCGAGCCATAAATTTGAAATTGTTTTTCGGTACCACGACCAACACTAACATTTGCACCTTCAAACAGACAGAGACTTGCATATAAATTGATGGCCTGATCGTTTGGTAAATTTGGCGATGGTTTTCTGGGCAAACTATAAAACATTTCTCTAGAATAGTTTTCGCAAGGAACGATTTGCAAACGACATTGAATTCCATTTTTCAGCCATTTTTCGCCATTTATCATCATTGCATATTCTCCTATGGTCATTCCGTGAAGAATAGGTATTGGGTGCATACCAACAAAACTTGTAAATTCTTTTTCTAAAATAGGTCCATCAACAATACTCCCATTTGGGTTTGGTCTGTCAAGAATCAAAAGTTCAACATTGTTTTCGGCACAAGCTTCCATGATATTATGTAATGAAGAAATATAAGTATAAAATCGTGCGCCAACATCTTGAATATCAAAAATTAATATATCAATACCTGATAATTGTTCTGGTTTTGGCTTTTTATTATCACCATAAAGAGATATGATTGGCAATCCAGTTTTGGCATCTCTTCCGTCATCAATATGTTCTCCAGCATCAGCAATACCTCGGAAACCATGTTCTGGAGCAAAGATTTTTTGAAGATTGATGTTGTTTTTTATTAAAAAGTCTACAGTAGATAATTCAACAACTTTTATGGCTTCATCACTTCCTGTTTTGGTATTATTTTTACTTTCACTATTTTCAATAACCGATACAATTCCTGTTTGATTGGTTACAATTCCTATTTTTTTATTAATAAGTATAGGTAAATAGCTAGAATCATTATCAGCTCCAGTAAGAAATTTTACTGTTTTTGAATTACTTTTAATAGTAGTTTCAATAGGTACTGAATAATTTATTGGTTTAGTAGACTTACAAGAAATTAAAATAAAACAAAATGCAAAGCATAAAATAGTAGTTGCTTTACTCTGAAATTTTAAGTTATAAGTTATGAGTTTATTTTGCATATTTAGATTTATAGATAATTTAGGTATTTAAATTCTTTAAAATAGTATCTAAAACAGTATTTTTGACGCTCTTAGTCTAATAAATAAAAATAGTACAAATCAATTGAATTTAGAATATTTTATAGCAAAAAGATTAGTATCTTCTAAAGAGCACAAAAGTAGTATTTCTGCGCCAATTATAAAAATTGCAATTGCAGCAATAGCTATTGGTATGATAATGATGATAATATCTGTAGCTACAGGAATCGGATTGCAACAAAAAATTCGTCAAAAAGTATCAGCATTCAACGGTCATATTATTATTTCAAACTTTGATGACAATCAATCACAAGGAAGTGTTAAGCCAATTTCTACTGAACAAAATTTTTATCCCACTTTTAAATCGGTTGATGGTATCTCACATATACAAGCAGTTGCAAGTAAAACAGGAATTATAAGAACAGACACCGAGTTTGAAGGAATTGTTTTTAAAGGAGTAGGAAAAGATTATCATTGGCAGAATATTAAAGAATATTTAATTTCAGGAAGACTACCTAATTTTTCGGGAGAATTAAATTCAGAAGTTTTGATTTCACAGTTTTTAGCCAATAGGCTACATCTTAAAGTAGGAGATAAGTTCAATACTTTTTTTATGAAAGAAGATAACAATCAACTTCCAAATTTAAGAGTATTTCATATTATTGGGATTTATAATTCTGGATTTCAAGAATTTGATTCGACATATATTATAGGAGACATACGTCATATACAAAAAATCAATAAGTGGGAACAAAATCAAGTTGGTGCTTTTGAAGTTTTTGTAGATGATTTTAATAATATAAAAACAAAAGGAGAAGAAGTATATAATGAGACGGGTTCTACACTAGATACGCAAACAATAGTCGAAAAATACTATTATATTTTTGAGTGGTTAAAATTGTTTGATTTTAATATAATAGTAATTCTAATAATTATGATTGTTGTTGCTACAATAAATATGGTAGTTGCATTATTGGTTCTAATATTAGAACGTATTCAAATGATAGGAATCCTTAAAGCTTTAGGTGCCAATAATTGGATTGTTCGAAAGGTTTTTATTTATAATGCATTTTATTTAATAATTCGAGGTCTTTTCTGGGGAAATTTAATTGGTGTAGGATTAATTTTGACTCAACAATATTTCGGAGTTATCAAATTAAACCCAGAAAACTATTATGTAAATGAAGCTCCTGTTTATATTAATTGGTTATTTATTATTGCTTTAAATTTTGCTACTATATTAATATGTTTGTTAGTATTACTTATTCCTTCATATGTTATAACTAAAATTTCTCCTATAAAAGCAATTAAATTTGACTAATTGATTTCTTCAAAATTAATATTTCAATTATTTATTAATAAAAAACTTCAAACTAAAACAATTAATAAAATTTAAAAAAGTTAACAATAATTATTGAACTCTTGTATTTAAGTGTTCTTTTTTTAAAAGTGTTTAATTATTTTAAAAATGAAGATTTACAAAACACACATGGTCAACAGCTTAAAAAAAAGAATAAAAAAACATTAAATAAAATTTGCTTAAACAAATTTACTGATTACTTTTGCACCCGCATTAAAGCAGAAGTTCATTGTTAAATACAGATTAATAAAAAAAACTCTTGAAAAATTTATTTTTAAAAATAAATCAAAAAAAGTTTTGGTATTAAGAAATAAAGGTTACTTTTGCACCCGCTAAACGAGGCAGATTTTAGAGAGTTTGGTTGGTTTAGAGGA
>JAYTNO010000258.1:0-6805 GCA_043748275.1 Flavobacterium sp.
GCTCGATTGCGTTCGCCTTCATTAGTTGTTAAGTCTATAGCGTTAATAAGACTGTCGATTTCATCTATAGATAAGGTATCGGGTAATTTTCTTCCTAATCGTGGGGTTTCAATTAATTCTAGCGGATTATCATTTCTATAATCTTCAAAAATTAAATAAGAAAAAAAACTTTTCAATCCAGAGATAATTCTGGCTTGTGAACGAGCATTGACTTCTTTAGAAACAAAATATATAAATTGTTGTAAAGTTTCCTCTGAAATTTTTAAGGGCGAAATTGCAATTTGATTGTTGTCTAAATAAAGACACAATCGTTCAATATCAAAAGTATAATTATCAATCGTGTTTTTAGACAAACCACGTTCTATCTTGAGATAAGATTGATAACTTTTGATATAGGGTTTCCAGCTCATATTGCAAAGTAAAGTAAATTATAGATAAAAAAAAACCACTCGATTTCTCGAGTGGTTCTGTATAATAAATTTTATAATTTATTAGAATTTTAAAGCAAGACCAGCCATAACTTTAATTCCACCAAGAGTTTCTTTACCTGTAAATTCAACCCCATCAACTGATTGTTTAGCTTTTAAGCTACTTCCTTCATATCCTAAATTTAAGATAACACCAACGATGTCAGTAAAATAATAGTTACCACCTGCGTTAACACCATAGTTTAAACCAGAATATTTAGTTTTTTCACCGCCAAAATCTACACCTAAAACAGTTTTATCTTTACCAGAAGTAAAACCTACAGATGGTCCAGCATAAACATTAAATTTATCATTGTTTAAGATATAATATCTTCCTGATAAATTTACTTTTAAAGTACTGATTGAAGGATCAGTATATGTGTAATCGTAAGTAAAATCCTTAGGAGTTAATATTGCAGTTCCAATCTCTAATCCAATACCAGCACTAAAGCTTTCAGCAAGACCATACTGAAAATTAGCACCAAATTGAGCTCCACTTGCAGTGTATTTGAATTTTTCAGATCCAGACTCGTCAGCTTTACTTGTTGCAGAACCTGATAAAAAACCACCCATTACATTAATATGCATAGATCCTTGTTTATTTGATTGAGCATTAGCAAATGTCAAACCAAAAACAGCAATAGCTGTAAATAATACTTTTTTCATTTTTTGTTTTGTTTAAGAATAATAGTATCAAATGTATCTTTTTTATAACATCAGTATTTAAAGGCGTTTTTGTAGTTGTTAACATTTTTATCAACAATTACTAACAAAATTATATCTTTAATTTTTTAGATAATTAAAATTTAAAAATATTTTTTGCGTTATGTATTTAAATCAAAATCATTTATAATATGAAAAAAGTAATTTTCTTGTTTGTATTTATATTGCTATCAAGTTATTCCATCCATTCACAAGTAGTGAAATTTGGCTTCAAAGCTGGAGCCAATTTTTCTGATTTGAAAGGTGATCTTGAAACAAAAACTCAATTGGGTTACCATTTTGGTGTTATTTCTGAAATAAAACTATTACAAAATTTAACTCTACAACCAGAACTTCTTTATTCTACTCAAGGTGCTGATGTCAACTCTACTATTATTAAAAATATAAATTACAGCTATGTAACCGTGCCTGTTTTGGCAAAGCTTTATGTAATCACCGATCGATTAAGTTTGGATGTTGGTCCACAATTTTCTTTTCTTATAGATGATAATTTAAAAAATACATTCGAAACAAATTCGTTTGATTTTGCTGCCATTGGTGGAATAGGTTTAAATTTTACCAAACACGTTTTTGCTCAAGCTCGATATGTTGTTGGTCTAACCGATACAACTAAAGATGCCGAAATTAGAAACAAAGTAATTCAGGTTTCACTAGGATTTACGTTTTAATTAGTTCCATACTAGTTTCGAGAACCGTCATTTTTTAAAAAATTTGGCGGTTTTTGTTTTTTTTAAAGGTGTGTTTCAAAATTGTTCTTTTTACCTTATTTTTACTCAAAAAAAAGAATGAGGATAATCATCATCAATGGACCAAACCTTAATTTATTAGGAAAAAGAGAAACCACAATATATGGCAACGAATCTTTTGAAACTTTTTTCTTAAAATTAAAAACTCAATTTCACACGATTGAACTAGAATATTATCAAAGTAATATTGAAGGTGAATTGATAGATAAAATTCAAGAAGTTGGTTTTTCTTATGACGGAATTATTTTGAATGCAGCTGCTTATACTCATACTTCTATAGGAATTGGCGATGCCGTAAAAGCCATTACAACTCCAGTAATTGAAGTTCATATTTCGAATACTTTTTCAAGAGAAACTTTTAGACATCAATCCTATATTTCGCCAAATGCAAACGGAGTTATTATTGGATTTGGACTTAAAAGTTATGAATTGGCAATTCAATCTTTTTTATAAAAATTTAAAAAAATCTTTCCTTAAATGTTTTCAAAAATGTATTTATGAAAAAAATTACCTTACTTTTTCTATTATTGATATTTCAATTTAATTATGCTCAACTTAGAGGTATTGTTTCAGACGAAAAAGGAAACCCTTTACCGTTTGTCTCTATTTTTATTGAAAATTCTTATATAGGTACAACTACAAATGAGCAAGGAGAATATGAATTGAGAGTAAAAAAACCAGGGAAATTTATAATTGCGTTTCAATATTTAGGATATAAAACCAAGAAAATAAAATATGTATTAGAACCTATTATTCAAAAACTTGATGTGCAACTTCTTGAAGAAAATATCACTTTGAATGAAGTTGTTATTGATAAATCAAAAAATCCTGCAAACGAAGTTATAAAATATGCAATTGCTAGCAAAAAGGAAAACGAATCACAAACTTCAAAATATACTGCCGATTTTTATTCTCGTGGAATTTTTAGAATAAAAGATGCTCCAAAAAAAATATTAGGTCAGAAATTTGATGATTTTGATGATGTATTAGATTCTACTCGAAGTGGTATTCTATATTTATCTGAAACAGTCTCTAAAATTATTTTCCAGAAACCAGACAAATTAAAAGAGACAATTGTTGCTTCAAAAATTAGTGGCAACGACAATGGATTTAGTTTTAATACAGCTGCTTCTGCAAATTTTGATTGTTACGAAAATTATCTTCCTTTTCAAGTCAATGTTGTTTCGCCAATTGCAGATAATGCTTTTAATTATTACAAATTCAAATTAGAAGGTACTTTTTTTGATGATAATAATAACCAAATCAATAAAGTAAAAGTTATCCCAAAACGTGAAACCGAACCCGTTATGGAGGGTTATATTTATATTGTAGAAGATTCTTGGGCAATATATGCAATAGACTTAACTATAAAAGGCAATCAATTGCAAAATCCTGCTTTGAGTTCGCTCACACTTAAACAAAGTTTCAGTTATAATAAAAACAATAAAATTTGGGCAAAAAACACCCAAACACTAGACTTTATTATTGATTTGTTAGGCATAAAAGTTTCGGGTAGATTTACCTATGTGTTTTCGAATTATATTTTTGAACCAAAATTTGACAAAAAAACCTTTTCCCGAGAAATTCTTTCTTTTGAGAAAGATGCAAACAAAAAAGAAGATGCTTTCTGGAATAAAATACGACCAGTGCCCTTAACATCAGAAGAAACAAATGACTATCTCAAAAAAGATATTTTACAAACTAAGAAAAAGTCACAAGCGTATCTCGATTCTATTGATAAAAAAGGGAATAAATTCAAAATTGCCGATCCCATTTTAGGGTACACTTATAAAAACTCCTTCAAAAAATGGGATTTTAAATATGATGGTTTACTAAAAGGAATTCGGTTTAATACTGTTCAAGGATGGACATTTTATACAGGCTTAACCTATGAAAAAGAGGATGAGGATAAAAGAACCTATTCAGGAATAAAAGCCAATTTTAATTATGGCCTATCCGAAAAAAAACTTCGTACAAGTATTTGTTATACAACCATATTTAACCCTCAAAATAAAAGCGAATTGCGCATTTCTGCTGGAAGTACAGCAGCACAATTCAATAATGACAAGCCAATTGGTGCAATTGTCAACACAATAAGTACGTTGTTCTTTAAGAATAATTTTATGAAGTTATATGAAAATAACTTTGCTGAAATTTTCTTTGGTAGAGAAATCATCAATGGAGTTATGCTTTATGCAAATGTAAATTATTCAGAAAGAAAACCTCTTTTTAATACTACAGATTTCACCATTTTAAAATCGGATGATTTATATACTTCAAACAATCCGTTATTGCCTTATGACCATACACAAGCTGTATTACAAAAACACAATCTTGTGAAAGGAATTATCAATACAAGAATAAATTTTGCTCAAGAATATATGTCTCGACCTGACGGAAAATTCAATATTCGTAATGACAAATATCCTTCTTTATATTTAGGATATGAAAAAGGATTTTCAGGAAACGACAAGAAATATGATTATGATTTGATTAAAGCAAGAGTAACCTACGACCTTACGCTAGGAAATAAAGGAAATTTAGCTATGAATATTCGCGCTGGAAAATTCTATAACGCCAAAAATATTTCATTTGTTGACTACAAACATTTTAACGGAAATCAAACTCATATTGGTCAAGCTGATCGCTATTTGAATGAATTTAATTTATTGCCTTATTATTCAAATAGCACCAATGATGCTTATATTGAAGCCCATTTTGAGCACGATGATAAAGGTTATATTATGAATAAACTACCGCTTTTGAATAAACTAAAATCAAATCTTATATTGGGTTATCATTCGATTATGATACCAAAAAACAATCCTTATCATGAGTTTTCGGTAGGATTAGACAATCTTGGTTTTGGAAAATTCAAACTGTTTAGAGTTGATTATGTGCGCTCCTATCAAAATGGATTTAAAGGAGATGGAGTTGTTTTTGGACTGAAAATTTTGAATATTATGGAGTGAAAAAAATCCCAAAATAATTTTGGGACTTTTTTTTAATAATGAAAAGACATTTACACTCTCACGATATTAGCTCCCAGCGCACGAAGTCTTTCGTCTATTCGTTCGTATCCTCTATCTATTTGCTCAATGTTTTGAATAGTACTAGTTCCTTTTGCAGAAAGTGCCGCAATCAATAATGAAATTCCTGCTCTAATATCTGGTGATGACATTGTTGTTGCTTTGAGTTGAGATTGAAAATTATGTCCCATAACCACAGCACGATGTGGATCACAAAGCATAATTTTTGCTCCCATATCTATCAATTTATCAACAAAAAACAAACGACTCTCAAACATTTTTTGATGAATCAATACGTCTCCATTTGCTTGTGTTGCTACAACCAATACAATACTCAACAAGTCTGGAGTAAATCCTGGCCAAGGCGCATCAGACACCGTTAATATAGATCCGTCAATATCTGTTTTTATTTGATAGGTTTCGTGAGTAGGTATAAATATATCGTCTCCTCTACGTTCTAATGTAATTCCTAATTTTCTGAAAGTATTTGGTATCACTCCTAGATTATCCCAGCTCACGTTTTTAATCGTGATTTCGCTTCGAGTCATAGCTGCAAGACCAATCCAAGAACCAATTTCAATCATATCTGGTAGAATTCTATGCTCGCATCCACCAAGTTTTTCTACACCTTCAATCGTTAATAAATTAGACCCAACTCCAGTGATTTTTGCACCCATAGAGTTTAGCATTTTGCATAATTGTTGCAAATAAGGTTCGCAAGCAGCGTTATAAACGGTAGTTTTTCCTTTTGCCAAAACGGCAGCCATCACAATATTTGCAGTACCAGTTACAGATGCTTCATCTAGCAACATATCTGCTCCAATCAAACCTTCTGATGCTTCTACACCATAAAAATGATCTTCACGATTGTATCTGAATTTTGCTCCAAGATTTATAAAACCTTCAAAATGAGTATCTAAACGACGGCGACCTATTTTATCTCCACCTGGTTTTGGAATATATCCTTTTCCGAAACGAGCCAAAAGCGGTCCAACAATCATTATAGAACCACGCAATGAACCACCTTCTTTTTTGAAAGCTTCCGTTTCTAGATAACCAACATTAACTTCGTCTGATTGAAAAGTAATAGATCCTTGTCCGTTTCTTTGAATTTTTACACCCAAATTTCCTAAAAGAGTAATTAGTTTATTTACATCAATAATATCTGGAATATTATTAATTGTTACTTTTTCTGGAGTAAGAAGTACAGCGCATAAAATTTGTAATGCTTCGTTTTTAGCGCCTTGTGGCGTAACTTCTCCTTTTAGGCGTATACCACCTTCTATTTTAAAAATTCCCATTTTTTTGATTTGTGATTTTGTCTCGATAATCCGAGATTCTATTTAGGATTTGTTCTGATTATTGTTTTTCTGAAAAGGCTTTTTTGGTCCGTTTTTGATAATCTTATTACTTTGAATTTTTGGTGGAGCTGTAGCCGAAATTTTGTTTGACATTCTTTTATTGGTCCTCATTATATCTGAGGTATTCAATAATTCTTCAGAACTTTGAATCAGATTTAATTTTCCGTCAGATAATTCATAAAGATGTTCAAAAATTACATCGTCTTTTACAGTGTCTTTATTCCAACTCAAATACGATTTTTTCATATGATTGGCAATCACTTTTACCAAAGCACTTTTGAGCTCTCCTTCTTCCCATTTATTGGCAACATCAATCATATATTTGATATTATTTCCATAAAAACGATATTTCGGATAATTCTGTGGGTATTTTAAAGTCTCAGGTTTAAGTTGCAATACTTCACGTGAAGGAATAGGGTATGGAGAATCTACATCTAATCTAAAATCAGACATAATAAAGATTTGATCCCACAATTTAT
>JAYTNO010000259.1:0-2499 GCA_043748275.1 Flavobacterium sp.
TTTACGATAACCCCATAGAGGTGATAAAATTGACGGTTCCGTTCAACCGGAGTTTCATTGTTGGCTTTTCAAGCCCAACGAAACTCTAGCTGTTGTAGGCAGTTTTTTTAGAAATTGTATTTTGATTTCAATTCGTTTATTAATTTTTCAACCTCTTCATCAATTTCGACATAGATTGTACTTTTATTTATATTTTGTTCAGCCAGTTTTTCAAGTAATTTTTTTTTAGACTTTGGATTAATAGAATATTTTAATAATAAATTTTGCATTTCTATTTGTTTTTCCATAGGTATAAAATTCCTGTCGAAATCTTGAATACTAAATTTACCTGCTTGAAACGATCTCCTATGTTCTGCAATTTTATCTTTATATTTTTCTTCTATGCGAAAACTGCTGTTTGAAATTATATTTAAATTTTCCGCATACGGATTTATAGTAAAGTGGTCATCGCAACTCCAATTTAATGGTGTTTTATAAATCCAAAATTGTCCAATTTCATTTTCGTGATTATCAACAGCAAAAAAGAGTGCAATTTCAGGTTTTAAACTCCAATCTAATAGTCTAGTTGGAATTCTAAAATGTTGCATCTGTTCAAGCCATCTCCAGTCATTTTCAAAATTTGTTTTATTTTTTGATAGATGAATTATTTTTCTGTAATCTGATAATGTTTCAACTAATTTTTTGAAATCAACTACTAAATTAATTTCTAGTTTTTTGATTTCGTCTGCTGTTTTTGCATATCGAGAAATACCAGATTTCAATTCATAAGAATTTTTTGATTGACCTCTATAAAGTTCTTGATATTGTTCTCCTATAAACGGTAATCTACCGAATTGAATTTGAGAGACTATTTTTTGAAAATCTTGATAAGTATTAATGTCATATTCTTTCATTTGTTTTTTGACTATAAATTATTCTTCGTAAAATTTTTTCAATTCGTAAACTGGAACAGCAAAACTAAAACTTTGACTATTTGTCATTTTTGCGAAATTGACACCAATTAAATTTCCCCATTTATCTACAATTGGACTTCCACTTGAACCTTCAAGAGTTGGAATTGTATATAAAATTCTTTCCCCATCGTTTTCTTGACTAATTTTTCCGCTAGTGAATTGAGATTTAATTCCTTGTTTTGTATTTGCTAAAGAAAATCCCCTATTAAATCCAATCATAAAGACGTCTTCATTTATTTTAATAGGTTTTTTTATATCCCTGAATTTTGTTTTTTCAGGATTTTCGATAACATTGGGATTATTGTCTTTAAAATTGAATATGTTTTTTGGTTTTGTATTAAAAGTTTTATTTTTTGTTTGAATTAAAGCCAAATCAACATTTTCCTTTTCAGATAATTTAACAACTACACATTCTTGCATATCATCAAATTCAGTAACGTGTGTATCATTATATGCAATTCCAAGTTTGTGAATAACTAATTTTGAATTCGCGTTATTCAAATTAAAGTTATCGATTTTATTGTACATTTCAATAAGGAAACTTTTTTCATCACGAACTGCATCGTATCTATTTTCAAATCTTTCTTTTTCATCATAGCCCATTTGATCGGAATATTGATTATAAGTTGATTTTATGTTTTCAATCGTGTCATTATATTTTCTAATATTAAAAACTAAATCAGTTTTTGCTTTGTTATAGAAATTTGCTAATTCAACTTTGAAATTTTCATCTTTTTGATTTACAACGTGGTTATTTGTTATTATTTCACCTTTTTCTGAAATCACGAAACCTGTTCCAGTTGAAAATGATAAATTATTTAAAACCTCTTCTTTTGAAAAAAACAATTTTTTTTCTGTTCCTGGCGAATAGTAATAAGTTGCTCCGTCGGTATAAACTTCATAGTAGTATTGACTAGCAATAAGGACGACACTACTTTTATATTTTTCAAAAATTTTTTCAGGTGCTTCAGGTTCAACAATTTTGTTGCAAGAAAAACAAAAAATTACTATAAATACTATAATTATTTTTTTCATATTTTATTATTTAGGTTGTGCAATGATATCATCTAAAATCATAATAGCATTGATTTCTTTACAATATTGGTCATAAATAGTTCTGCTTATTTTTTTATAATAATAATTGTATGTTTCAAAATTATCAATATTTTTGAAATCACATATAGCCCAACCATCTATGTTTAATTGCTGTAATAATCCAGAATTACTTTCAACCCTATTTAAAAATTCATTTAATTTTTGTTGGTTATAACCCTTCAACCTTTTCGCCCCTTTAAATTGAGTTATATCCATTACTCTTTTTAAATCATAAGTAGTGAACTCCTTCACTTGCGAAAATGAAATTAAAGAAGTCATCAAAACAGTTAACATAATAATTTTTTTCATTATTTTATTTATTTATTTTATCGATTTTTTTGGTAAAATTGCCTACAACTAGTAAATATACGAAAGTTCTTGCGTTTTTAACATTTTTTTATGTTGGTTGCACTTTCAATTATTTATCAAAAATAGTATTATTTTTTTTTAA
>JAYTNO010000260.1:0-6801 GCA_043748275.1 Flavobacterium sp.
TTTTTTTTTCTTTTAAAATTACATCAGTTGTCATTGCACGTTGTAATAATGTTTCTAAATCACCTTTAGAAAAAGCATTCAAAACATAAACCTGACATCGCGACAGTAAGGCAGGAATAACTTCAAAACTGGGGTTTTCTGTAGTAGCACCAATAAGGGTAATCCAACCTTTTTCTACTGCAGCTAATAAAGAATCTTGTTGCGATTTGCTAAACCGATGAATTTCATCTATAAATAAAATAGGATTTTTTGTAGTAAAAAGACCGCCACTTTGTTTCGCTTTTTCTATAACATCACGAATGTCTTTGACTCCAGAATTGATGGCGCTCAAAATATAAAAAGGACGTTTAGATTCTTGTGCAATGATTTGAGCAAGAGTTGTTTTTCCAGTTCCAGGAGAACCCCAAAAAATCAATGAAGGAATTATGCCTTTCTCAATTTGTTGTGTCAAAGAACCTTTTGGGCCAACCAAATGCGATTGACTAATATAATCCTCTAATTTTTGTGGACGAATACGTTCTGCTAATGGTGCATCCATTTTATAATTTCAATTTTTTGTACTTCAAATTTAAATATATTAAACTGCTTATTTTAGTGATTAACAAAATTTATTATTTTTATTTGAAAGTAGAACTATGACAAAATTGCATTAAATTAAATTTGGTTGCATTTTTGACTTAAAAAAATAAATAACAATGATGAAAGATAATCCATTTCAATTTACAACTTCAGTAATAGTACTACCGTTTCTATTTGTACTGTTGTTATGGATTGTATTTTGGGTTGATGTGCGTTTTCATTTAAACCTTGAAGAATTTGGTATTTATCCGAGAACTTTAGAAGGCTTCCGAGGTGTGTTTTTTAGTCCCTTTATTCACGGAAGTTTAGAACATTTGTATAATAATTCTATTCCATTACTAATATTAATTGCAGCTTTGCGTTTTTTCTATAGAGAACAAACTTTTTCAGTTTTAGGCTATGGAATTTTGCTTACAGGCTTTTTAACTTGGATTATTGGTAGAGATTCCTATCATATAGGAGCAAGTGGATTGGTTTATGTTTTAGTTAGTTTTATTTTTTTTAAAGGAATACGAACACAATATTATAGATTAGTAACGCTTTCATTATTAGTGATTTTAATCTACGGAAGTTTGGTTTGGTATATTTTTCCTAATGTAAAAGAAGGCATTTCTTGGGAAGGACACTTAGCAGGATTAATAACTGGTTTTATTTTTGCCATACAAATGAAAACGCCCGAATACAAAAAAATGATTCGTTATGATTGGGAACAACCGGATTATAATTCTGAAGAAGATAAATTTATGCAACGATTTGATGAAAACGGAAATTTTGTCAATTTACCGCCACCAATTCCTGAAGAATTAGAAATACATAATCATTTCAATACTTCTTCAAATATGAATATTATTTATGATTTTAAAGAAAAAAAGGATTTAAACTCGAATGCTAACTAGCTTCTTTGTCTAACTGTTTCATATAAAAAAGCACCACAAGCTACTGAAACATTAAGAGAACCAATAGAACCAAACATAGGAAGTTTAGCTTTTTCATCTACAATTTTCAAAACAGATGGATTAATTCCTCGATCTTCACTACCCATAATTATTGCAATTGGCTGATTTAAATCAATATCGTAAATGTTTTTGTCTGTTTTTTCGGTAGCTGCGACTGTTGTAATACCAGAACCTTGAAGATAAAAAATTGCGTCTTTAATATGTTCTACTTTACAAATAGGAAGATTAAATACGGCACCAGCAGAAGTTTTTACAGTATCACCATTAACTGGTGCAGAACCTGCTTTTTGAACAATTATTCCATTAACACCTGTACATTCTGCTGTTCTAATAATTGCACCAAAATTACGTGCATCAGAAATTTGATCAAGAATTAAAAACAAAGGCATTTTACCAGATTCAATTGTAGATTCAACCAAATGTTCTAAATCCATAAAACCAATAGGAGAGATACTTGCTACTGCACCTTGATGGTTATTTGGAGTTAATCGATTGAGTTTTTCAACGGGAACATAAGAAAAATTTACGTTAGCACGTTTCATCACTTTCATCAAATCTTTCATCAATTCGCTAGATATTTCTTTTTGAATAAATACTTTATCTACTTCCTTACCCGATTGAATTGCTTCTATTATTGCTCTAATCCCAAAAATTTGATGTTCTTTTTCCATGGTGCAAAGGTATAAAAAAAAACCACTCATTTTATTGAGTGGTTTTTTAATATTAATAAAAGAATAAATTAGAATTTATCCCAGAATAATTTAGTTGTCAATAAATCACCTCCAATTGCTGTAGATGCAGCAGCATTGTTTGCTGGATTTAATGTTTCTTCATTTGCTGGATAAGTATATCTAGTTGGTACAGTTGTTGTTTCAGCATCAGCTGGTGCAACTAAAGCTGGAAAATCTAATCTTCTATATGAAGTCCAAGCCTCATAACCACGATTATATAAAGCCAACCAAGATTGCTCTCCAATTTTTTGTTTCCAAGTACCAGTTGCAGTTGCATAAGCAACAGAAGGTTGAGCTAAATAAGCTACTTGATCAGCTGGATCAACTCCCCAACTTTCCATAGATGCAGATATTCCTGCATTATAATGGCTTTCTTCAGTTCCACCTACAGCAATATTTCTTGCAGCAGCTTCAGCTAATAAAAACTCAACTTCAGAATAATCTAAAAGTGTTCCAGGAAATTCAGGATTTGTAATGTCTGTATTAATATGTGAAAAACTTGCAAATGGATTTACAGCGCCGTAAACTCCTCCTACATAAGTAGAAGTTGTACCTTTAAATGTAAAATAACTAGCTCTTCTAGGATCAGATAAAGTGTTCATTTTATCTATAATAGTATTAGTTGGAACAAAATCATTTCTTCCACTTGCTACTAAATCAACATATAAAGGATTAGTATTAGGTTGAACTGATAAATAATTTAAATTTGCATTATCTGCATTTGAACTAATTACACCACCTGCTAAAGCAGCTGTTACTTGAGCTGTAGCATATGCATGGTCAACATCATCCATATTTATTGCCATTCTTAATCGTAATGAATTAGCAAATTTTAACCATTTATCAGAATCTCCATTATAAATTAAATCTGCAGTATCAAAACTTGAAGATCCAGAAGTTAATAATGTTGCATCTGTAGCTAATCTAGAAATAAGATCTTTATATATAGTTTCTGCATCATCATATTTTGGAGTTGGGTTAGCTTCAATATCTAAAGCATCAGTATAAGGCACATCTCCAAAAGTATCTACCAATACACCATAACTATATACCATCATGATATCAACAATTGCTTTTTTATTATTTAAAACAGCAATGTCTTCAGGTGTTAAAGCTGCTTGACTATTAAGTAAAGTTTTTGCTTCTTTAAAATCTCTTAATACATCTCTATACAATGCTAAAAAAGTATTGTCAGGTATCGTTCTAGTTGTGATGTCATACAAACTTTCATCAGTATAAGTTGTTTCAGTCCAATATTGAGAAAACAATCGGTATACATTTAAGTTTACTGACGAACTCACCATTTGATCAACAAGAGCCTTTTGTGCATTTGTAAACAAATACTCAGGCGTAGTGGTTGTTGGATTCTTTGTGTCTTCGTTCAAATTTGTAATATCATCAGTACAAGAAACTGTGATTACAATTAACGAGATTAATAAAAATATTTTTTTCATAATTTAAAATTTTAAGGTTACGTTGCAACCAATGTTTCTAGTTGTTGGTAATGAACCTACTGAATATCCTGAAGATAAGTTACCAGAACTTAAACCACTTTCAGGATCTGCATAAGGTAAATTCTTTTTAATTATCCATAAATTTGAACCTACAATACTAAATTTCATTTCAGATATTTTCAATTTTGAAACAAATTTAGATGGCAAATTGTAAGTAATGTTTACTTCTCTTAATTTAACAAATGAAGCATCATAAACAAATGCTTTGTTTGGATTTCTTGCATAGCCATAAATACCACCAAAATTTTGTGGATTTGGAGTTCTAACAGTGTTTGGAGTTCCATTTGCTTGAACACCTGGTAAAATAACACCTCCAGATGTTGGAGCATATCCAGAACTAATACCTACAGATGGATCATTATAAACGATATTGCTTCTAACTGGATTTCCTAATTCATTATTACCAGCAGTAATGTCATATAATCCAGTTGCTAAACCATAAGATTGATCAAGAGAAAATATATCTCCACCTTTTTGCATATCAACTAAGAAACCTAAAGATACATTTTTATAAGTAACTTTATTTCTAATACCACCTATCCAATCAGGAGTTATATTACCAATAATATTATTCGAATTTGAGTTTAGTACATATCTACCATTAGGACCTACTATTTTCTCACCATTTAGATAAGTATAATCAGTACCTTGAATGGTACCATATGGCTGTCCAACTGTTGCATTAATAGAAACACCACCTTGGTAACTTCCTAAACTTAAGTTTGGTATTCCTTCTCTTAGACTTATTACTTCATTTCTGTTTGCAGACCAGTTAACAAAAATATCCCATTGAAAATTTGTTGATTTTAAAGGAGTTAAGTTCAATTGAACTTCAAAACCTTTATTTTGTATTGAACCTGCATTTACAGTTCTAAATGAGTTTCCAGATGTTGGTGAATAAGCTACATTAAGAATTTGATCAACACTTAAACTTTTATAAGCACTCACATCAAAACCAACTCTTTTATCAAAAAACTGCATTTCTACCCCGATTTCTTTTGTAATAGTTTTTATAGGGTGTAAATTTGGATTTCTTTTAGTAGACGATACAGAATATTGTTGATTATCACCAACTGGGTCATTTTTTGTATAAGTATCGATCAACGAGAAATCTGGTATTTGACCTTGAGGACTTTCAGAATAACCTGCTCTTAATTTTCCAAAATTAAGCCATTTCAAATTTAAATTTTTTGAAAAAACATAACTTGTAGAAACTGCGGTTGTAAGTATTGAATTGTCACCTTTAGGTAAAGTAGAGAATGCGTCTTTTCTTGCAGTACCGTCTACAAAAAGAAAATCATTATATCCAAAAGAGGCAGTACCAAAATAACTATTAACACCATTGTTAATTTCAGTTTCTAAAGCAAATGGGCTAACATATCCATTTGATAAACTAAATAAATTAGGAACAATTAAACCACCTTGAGTAGAAGCTAATGTAGTTATTACTCTAGATCTAACAACAGTTCCTCCAAACACACCATTAAAAGTAAAAGATTTACTAAAGTCTTTTTTTACTGAAAATAACAAATCATAATTTTGTTCAGAAAAAGTACGTGTATATTTTTGATAACCAGAAGATTCATCTAATCGATTTATACCAAATTCAGTCGGAACAGAACCATTTGACCTTCTTTCTTCACGTAATTCAGAGTAAGTATCTGTTGATATTTTTCCTGTAGCATTTAACCAACTAGTTAGTTTATAGTCTAATTTACCATATCCTGTAAAACGATTTCTTTCGTCAGATTCATAGTTTTTATATCTTTGGAAATAAGGATTATCCCAATAAATAGGTTTTAAGTTAGCTGCGTAAGGATCACCCCAGTTCCAAGTAATGTTTTGACCATTTGATGCTTCATAAACTTGCTTTAATTCTTGTACATCGGTATTTACTTGCCACCATTGTCTAAAGTTTGACAAAATGTTATCTCCATAACCTGTTGAATTTCTTCCTACTGTATTTTGATTTAAAAAATTACCGTATGCAGTTGCAGATAATTTATCGTTAAATTGATAATTAAATTTTGCACTTAAACTATTTTTTTTCAATTCACTATTAGGCATAATTCCATTTTGTTTAGAATTATTAAAACTCAATAAGAAATTAGATTTATCATTACTCCCTTCAAGAGAAATATTATTTGTTAAAGTTGAAGGTGTGTTGAAAAAAGTTATTGGACCATTTTTTGCTGCTACCCAAGGAGTTGCTTTGCCATAATTTGGAGAATATGGAGTAAATGCATCCCATTGATATACAGATAAAGTAGGATCAAACGCATCACCATAAGAAGCATCATTTGAAGTATCTACCGTGTTAATTGGACTAGTTCCTAAAAAGGAAGTTCCTTTTCCGTATCCTGAACCATATTTATTTTGATAAATAGGGAATGTTTTTTTATCAATTGAACCTGTAATATATTCACTAGAAATAGTTACACCAATATTACCATCTTTGTTTGATTTCCCTTTTTTAGTTGTAATCATTACAACACCGTTTGCTGCTTGCCAGCCATAAAGTGCAGATGCAGCAGCACCTTTAAGAATGTTAACACTCTCGATATCTTCAGGGTTAATATCCATGGCAGCATTACCATAGTCATAAGTAGAACCTCTACCAGTTGTTTGTGCGCCTGTTGTAGAACCACCGCTACCACTATTAGTATTTGAATTGTTAATAGGCATACCGTCAATTACAATTAGCATTTGATTGCTGCCATTCAAACTTTTTATACCTCTAGACACAATGTTTGTAGAACCACCAAAGTTGTTGTTACGTCTAATGGCAACACCTGCAACTTTACCTGAAAGTTCATTAAAGAAGTTTCCACTACTTGCACCTGAAGTTAATTCAGCACCTTTCAATTCTTGAGTAGCATAACCAAGAGATTTTTTCTCTCTTTTAATACCCAAAGCAGTAACAACTACTCCTTCAAGTTCTACAGAACCATCAGTCATCTTCACTTTCATAGAAGAAGAGGCAGAAACTTCCTGCGTTTTCATTCCAAGAAAGCTAAAGAC